>NZ_JAAKVA010000008.1:0-182617 GCF_049175415.1 Aeromonas sp. 600527
TCCCATGCCGAACTCAGAAGTGAAACGCGGTAGCGCCGATGGTAGTGTGGCATTCGCCATGCGAGAGTAGGACACTGTCAGGCACCTATTTAGAAGAGGCCTCCCATTCGGGAGGCCTTTTTGCATTTCTGCGTTCCAAAAATCTGTCATGCCGCCGGCATTTTAGTAAAAGTGCTGGGCTATCAAGGGATTGCCCGTTACTCTTTAGCCGTTGCCGATTAACACGTGATGCTGCCAGCGAGGTATTGATGGCTACGTTGAAGGAAATTGCACAGGAAGCGGGGGTTTCTCTCGCCACGGTATCCCGGGTACTGAACGAGGATCCCAGCCTGAGCGTCAAGGAAGAGACCAAGCAGCGGATCTTCGAGATTGCTGAACGGCTGGAGTACAAGACCAGCACCGCCCGTAAGGGGGTACACAAGAGCAAACTGCACTTTCTGGTGGTCTATGCCTATCCCCAGAGTACCGAGGTCAACGACCCTTACTATCTCGCCATCCGTTATGGTATCGAGACCCAGAGTGCCCGCCTCAATATCGAGCTGACTCATCTCTACAACTGTGGTGAAGGGCGTGAATTGAGCGCCGTGGATGGCATTCTGGTGGTCGGCACCCTCACGTCCGAGCGTCTGGCCCAACTCAGGGCTTGTTCCAGCCAGCTGGTGTTTGTCGACTGCCGTTCACAGGGAGAGTTCGACTCGGTCGATGTGGATCTTGCCCTGATCAGCCAGCAAGTGGTTGATTACTTTATCGCGCAGGGGCACCAGCGTATCGGTTATATCGGTGGCCAGGATGAGAATCCGGACCTGCGTGAACTGGCTTTCCGGGATTATGGCCAGCGGCTGGGGGTGGTGCAGGAGAGCGATCTCTATCGTGGCGACTTCTCCAGCGCTTCCGGCTACCAGTTGGCGAAGGAGATGCTGGCCGGCGATTGGCCCAAGGCGCTGTTCGTCGCCTCCGACTCCATCGCCATTGGTGTGCTGCGTGCCATTCACGAGAAGGGATTGGCGATTCCCCAGCAGATCGAGCTTATCAGCGTCAACGATATTCCGACCGCCAAGTTCACCTTCCCGCCGCTCTCAACGGTGCGGATCCACTCCGAGTTAATGGGCTCCCAGGGGGTCAATTTGCTGGTTGAGCGGCTGCGAGACGAGCGGGATATTCCACTCCGAGTGCTGGTACCGAGCAAGTTGACCCTGCGCGGCACCACTCGCTGATTTTAGTAAAATGCTCTGCTTTTTAGTCGCACCATCTTGCGGTGGTGCGACTCCTCTCCCAAGCAAACCTCTTTCCCATATCATCCAACAACTTCATATCATATTGTTTTGTAGCTGATTTTATTGCAGATCAGCCAACTGCTATCAACATCCATGCCACTCATCCATATCTTGCCCTCCTTTATCTCCCGCTTCTGATCTCGCTCACAAAACCATCTGTTCATTGTGATCAGGTTAAAACTTTACCAATTCAAAGCTGATATTTAGTAAATGTTTATCTAGAGTTTACCCAGTTAACGTTGCCTTGTTCCGGGAGGACATGTGAATAACTGGGAAAACGTCCAATTCGTTGGTGAAAACAGGCTGGCCCCGCGTGCCTACTTCTTCTCTTATGCCGACCACGGGCTGGCGGCCACCATGCAGCGCGAGCTGAGCCGCCGTTTTCTGAGCCTTGGCGGCCAGTGGCAGTTCCACTACTTCGACCACCCCCTGCAGGTGCCGGAGGCCTTCTATCACAGCCCCATGAGCGAGTGGGGCCAGATCACTGTGCCCAACATGTGGCAGATGGAAGGACATGGCCAGCTGCAGTACACCGACGAAGGTTTTCCCTTCCCCATCGATGTGCCCTTCGTGCCGACCAACAACCCCACCGGTGCCTATCAGCGCAGCTTCACGCTGAGCCCGGCCTGGGACGGCGAGCAGGTGATCATCAAGTTTGACGGGGTGGAGACCTACTTCGAGGTCTATGTGAACGGCCACTACGTCGGCTTCAGCAAGGGGAGTCGCCTCACCGCCGAGTTCGATATCAGTGCCTACGCCAAGGTTGGCGAGAACCTGCTGTCGGTGCGGGTGATGCAGTGGGCCGACTCCACCTATATCGAAGATCAGGACATGTGGTGGATGGCGGGGATCTTCCGCGACGTCTATCTGGTGGGCAAACCGGCCGCCCATGTGCAGGACTTCTTCATCCGCACCGCGCTGGCCGATGATAACCAGAGCGCTACCCTGAGCTGCGATATCCAGCTGGAGAATCTGGGTGCACCTGCCCGTGATCACCGTCTGGTTTGGTCGCTGCTGGATCAGGGCAGCGAGATCGCCAGAGGCTCGCTCGACCATCTCGCCATCGATGGCAAGTGTGACTGCCACTTCACGCTGGATCTGGCCAGCCCCCATCTGTGGAGCGCCGAAGATCCTTACCTCTATCAGCTGCAACTCTCCCTCTACAACGGTCAGGGCGAGCTGCTGGAAGTGATCCCGCAGCGGGTCGGGGTGCGTGAAATCAAGGTCAAGGATGGCCTCTTCTACGTCAACGGTCACTACCTCAAGCTGCACGGGGTGAACCGCCACGACAACGACCACCTCAAGAGCCGCGCGGTCGGTATGGATCGTGTTGAACGCGATATCGTGCTGATGAAGCAGCACAACCTCAACTCGGTGCGCACCGCCCACTACCCGAACGACCCGCGCTTCTACGAGCTGTGCGATCAGTACGGCCTGTTCGTGATGGCGGAGACCGACGTGGAGACCCACGGCTTTGCCAACGTCGGCGATCTCAGCCGCATCACCGATGACCCCTTCTGGGAGCCGGTGTTTGTGGATCGCATTGAGCGCCATGTTCACGCCCAGAAGAACCACCCCTCCATCATCATCTGGTCGCTCGGCAACGAGTCCGGCTACGGCTGCAACATCAAAGCCATGTACCAGCGCTGCAAGGGGATCGACCCGACCCGGCTGGTGCACTACGAAGAGGATCGCGATGCCGAGGTGGTGGATGTGGTGAGCACCATGTATTCCCGCGTCTCCCAGATGAACTGCTTCGGCGAGTTCCCGATGGATAAGCCGCGCATCCTCTGCGAGTACGCCCACGCCATGGGCAACGGCCCGGGTGGCCTGAGTGAATACCAGCAGGTGTTCGACCGTCATCCCCACATTCAGGGTCACTACATCTGGGAGTGGTGCGATCACGGCATTCTGGATCAGGACGAACAGGGCCGCCCCGTCTACAAGTACGGCGGCGACTATGGCGACTACCCCAACAACTACAACTTCTGCATGGATGGGCTCATCTATCCGGATCAAACCCCGGGGCCGGGCCTGCGCGAATACAAGCAGGTTATCTGCCCGGTCAAGGTGCGCGCGCTGGATCTGGCGAGCGGCAAGCTGGAAGTGGAAAACCGTTACTGGTTCTCCAATCTCGACGACATCCGTCTGCTGGTCGAAGTGAAGGCCGAGGGCGAACTGCTGGCCAGCCAGCAGATCCGGCTGGAAGGGGTGGCTCCCGGTGCCACCACTGAGCTGCAACTCGAACTGCCATCCCTCGATGGGCGAGAAACCTTCGTCCAGCTGCGGGTCATCAAGGCCACCGCCACCCGCTACAGCGCGGCGGAGCACGAGTTGGGCCAGTACCAGTTCCAACTGAAGGCATCGAATCGCCAGCTGCAGCCCTTTGCCAATCCCAATGCCACCCCGTTGCATATCGCCGATGAGCGCCTTGACCTGACCCTAAGTGGCAGCGGTTTTGCCCTGCGTTTCTCACGCCTCGACGGCAAGCTGGTGAGCTGGCAGCAGGATGGAAATGAGCTGATTGAGCGCTCGCCGCGCCTCACCTTCTTCAAGCCGATGATCGACAACCACAAGCAGGAGTACGAGAGCCTGTGGCACCCGAACCACCTGCAGATCATGCAGGAGCACTTCCGCACTCTGAGCTGGCGTCAGCTGGGTGACGCGGTCGAGGTGACGGTGGAGAGCCTGATCGCGCCGCCGGTGTTCGACTTCGGCATGCGCTGCCGCTACGTCTACACCCTGAGCCCGAACGGTCAGCTGCACGTGGCCCTCTCCGGTCAGCCCTACGGCGGTTATGACGACATCATCCCCAAGATCGGCTTCGAGCTGGGCATTCGTCAGGATCTCGACCGGGTGCACTACTACGGCATGGGGCCGGGTGAAAACTATCAGGATAGCCGCCAGAGCAACTGGATCGACAGCTTCCAGAGCACAGTCAGCGAGATGTGGGAGCACTACCCCTTCCCGCAGGACAACGGCAACCGCCAGCAGGTGCGCTGGGCGACCCTGACCAACCGCCACGGCGCCGGTCTCTACGTGCGGCCTGATGCCCCCATCAACCTGAGCGTCTGGCCCTACAGCTGGGAGCATATCCACGCGGCGCAGCACATCAACGAGCTGGAACCGAGCGGCTATCTCACCCTCAACCTGGATCACAAGGTGTTGGGGCTGGGCTCCAACTCCTGGGGATCCGAGGTGCTGGACTCCTGGCGGGTGCGCTTCGAGCCATTCAGCTTCGGCCTGACCCTGCTGCCCATCGCCCGTGGCAACCTCAATCCGGCTGCGCTGGCCGGGCTCGATCTCACCATCAACGGCGGGAGGAACCTCGCATGATCACCCTGGACAACCTGACCCTGTTCAAAAACATCTACCGGGAGGGCAAGAAGTGGGGCCGCTGCGTGGAGGCCATCAACAACCTGCCCAACCTCAAGCCCGGCATCTGCCACTCCATCGGTGACTCTCTCACCTACCGCTTGCAGGAGGGGGCCAGCCCGGCCACCTCACTGTTCGAGGGGCAGCGCCGCTATTTCGACGTCCATTACTACCTGGAAGGGGAAGAGACGGTGGAGTGGGCTGCCAAGGATGATCTGCGGGTCGAGCAGGCCTATGACGACACCACAGACCGCGAGTGGTTGGCCGGTGAGGTGCGCGAGCGCCAGAAGGTCGGCAACGGTCAGGTGGTGATCTTCGAGAACGACGAGGCTTACAGGTTTGTCGGCGACGGGCCGGTGCGCAAGGTGATCATCAAGGTCACCGTCGAAGGCGGCTACTTCAAGAACAAATAACAAGCCGCCGGTTCTGCACTGATAAAAGCCGGAAGGGCGGGGCTCACCCTACAACCCATGCCCCGCTCTTTCGCTAGATAACTACAGGTCTGGAGATGCACCATGTCTGATTCCAAACGCAATACGATAGGCAAGTTTGGTCTGCTGTCGCTCACCTTCGCGGCGGTATTCAGCTTCAACAACGTCATCAACAACAACATCGAGATCGGTCTGGCCTCGGCCCCGATGTTCTTTCTGGCCACCATTTTTTACTTCATTCCGTTCTGCCTGATCATTGCGGAATTTGTGTCACTGAACAAAAACTCCGAAGCGGGCGTCTATGCCTGGGTGAAGAGCTCCCTCGGCGGTCGCTGGGCCTTCATCTCCGCCTACACCTACTGGTTCGTGAACCTGTTCTTCTTCACCTCGCTGCTGCCGCGGGTTATCGCCTACGCCTCCTATGCCTTCCTCGGCTACGAGTACATTCTCACCCCGGTGGCGACCACGGCATTGAGCATGGTGCTGTTCGCCTTTGCCACCTACGTCTCCACCAACGGCGCCAAGATGCTCGGCCCCATCACCTCGGTGACCTCGTCCCTGATGCTGCTGCTGACCCTCTCCTACATCCTGCTGGCGGGTGCGGCACTGGTGGGTGGCGTGCAGCCGGCTGACCCCATCACGGTAGAGGCCATGGTCCCCGATTTCAGCTGGGCCTTCCTCGGCATCACTACCTGGATCTTTATGGCAGCCGGTGGCGCCGAGTCGGTGGCGGTCTACGTCAATGACGTGAAAGGGGGCTCCAAGTCCTTCGTGAAGGTGATCATCATCGCCGGGATCTTTATCGGGGTGCTCTACTCCATCGCCTCGCTGTTGATCAACGTGTTTGTGCCGAGCGGCACCCTGAAATATACCGGCGGCTCGGTGCAGGTGTTTGAAGGGCTGGCGGCCTACTTCGGTCTGCCGGAGATCCTGATGAACCGCTTCGTCGGGCTGGTCTCCTTCACCGCCATGTTCGGCTCCCTGCTGATGTGGACCGCGACCCCGGTGAAGATCTTCTTCTCCGAAATCCCGGCCGGCATCTTCGGCAAGAAGACGGTCGAGCTGAACGAGAACGGCGTGCCCGCCCGTGCAGCCTGGATCCAGTACCTCATCGTGCTGCCGCTGATGGTGATCCCGACTCTGGGCTCCAACACAGCGCAGGATCTGATGAACACCGTCATCAACATGACCGCTGCCGCCTCCATGCTGCCGCCGCTGTTCATCATGCTGGCCTACCTCAATCTACGCCTGAAACTCGACCACCTGCCGCGGGATTTCAGGATGGGTTCGCGCACCACCGGCATCGCCGTGGTCTCGGTGCTGATCGCCATCTTCTCGGTGGGCTTCCTCGCCTCCACCTTCCCGACCGGCGCCGACATCATGACCATCATCTTCTACAACGTCGGCGGGATCGTGATCTTCCTCGGCTTCGCCTGGTGGAAATACAACAGATACGAGGCCTCCCTCAGTGCCGAAGCTCGTGCCAAAGAGGCCCAGCCGACAGCGCAGGTTGCCATGCAGACGCCATAGCCACTGTATTGAATCCCAATCAAACCGGGTGGCCGTTGGCCACCCGCAAACCGTTGAACCAGAAAAGGAAAAGAGCATGAGCGAGACGATCGAGTTTGCCGAATTCAAACGGGTCGAGATGAAGGTGGGCAAGGTGTTGGAGGTGGTGCGTCACCCCGGTGCCGACAAACTCTACATCGTCCAGATCGACGTGGGTGGCGAGCGGCCGCTGCAGACCGTCACCAGTCTGGTGCCTTACTACAGCGAAGCGGAGCTGATGGGCAGCGAGGTGGTGGTGCTGACCAACCTCAAGCCCACCAAGATGCGCGGCGAGCGATCCGAGTGCATGTTGCTCTGCGCCGAGACCCCGGACGAGAGCCAGAGCGTGCTGCTGCAGCCGCGGGTGCCGATGGCGCCGGGAACTCCGATCGTCTGAATGGTATTGCGAGCCGGTGCGGGAGACTGCACCGGTTCACCAACGAGGCCGTCCACGCGGCCCGATCATAACAAGAGAGTAAAGCGCGGGGCCGACAGACCCTTGCCGAACACATCACAGAGTCACAGCGCTCCCCGCAGGGAGCGCAAGTCCACTGGAGGACACCATGTCTGAATCCGTACGCGGCACCATAGGCAAGTTTGCCCTGTTGTCGATGACCTTTGCCGCCGTGTTCAACGTGCGCAATATCGTCAACAACAACATAGAGCTGGGGCTCAGCTCCGCCCCCATCTTCCTGCTGGCGACCATCGTCTACTTCATCCCGTTTGTTTTCATCATCGCCGAGTTCGTCTCGGCCAATAAAAACTCCGAGTCGGGGATGTACGACTGGCTTAAAAAACCGCTCGGCACCCGGATGGCCTATCTGGGTTCGTTTCTCTACTGGTTCGTGAACCTGTTCTGGTTCGTCTCCCTGCTGCCCAACGTCATCGCCTACGCCTCCTACGCCATGCTGGGCTATGAGTACAGCTTCTCCCCCATGGTCACCTCGATCATCTCCATCGTGTTGTTTGCAGCGGCGACCCACATCTCCACCAAGGGGGCGAGCTGGCTCGGCAAGATTGCCGAGATCGTGGCCTACGGGGTATTTGCCCTGTTCGCCATCTATGTACTGGGCGCCCTGATGGCCCTGAGTGGCGATCATGTGCCGGCCCAGCCCATCACCCTGGAGGCGATGACTCCCACCGTCAACTGGGCGACGCTCGGCATCATGTGCTGGATCTTCCAAGCGGCGGGCGGTGCCGAGACGGCGGCGGCCTACCTCAATGACGTCAAGGGCGGCCAGAAGTCCTTCATCAAGGTGATCATCAGTGCCGGCATTGTCATCGGTGCCATGTATGCGGTCGGTTCCCTGCTGGTGAACGTGTTCGTGCCGCGCGAGAGCCTCACCTATGCCGGCGGCATGGTGGAGATCTTCACCGGTATGGCGCAGTATTTCGGGCTCTCCGAGGCGCTGGTGGGCCGCTTCGTCGGCGTGGTGCTGTTTATCGCCATGTTCGGCTCCATGATGATGTGGACCTCGGCGCCGGTGAAGATCCACTTCTCCGAGATCCCGCAGGGGGTTTACGGCGAGAAGACCACCCAGCTCAACGAGCACGGCGTGCCGGTGCGCGCCGCCTGGTGGCAGTTTGTCTTCGTGTTCGCGATGCTGGTGGTCAACGGCTTCGGTTCCGAGTCGGTGCAGCAGATGATGAACACCGCCATCAACCTTACCGCCGGCACCGCCATGTTGCCGCCGATCTTCATCATGGTGGCCTACTTCGTGTTCCGCTGGAAACATGACGATACCCCCCGTGACTTCCGCATGGGCTCGCGCACCTTCGGCATGGCGGTGGTCTCGGTGCTGATCGCCATCTTCGTGGTGAGCATGAGCGCCTCCGCCTTCCCGGCCGGGGTGGATCTGGTGCGCGCCTTCTTCATCAACGTCTTTATGACCGCGGTCTTTTCGGCGCTGGCCTACTGGTGGATCTCCCGCTTCGAGAAGCGGCAGGCTCGCAAGCTCGCCGGCAATGAGAAGAAAACCGGCAACGGCAAGCTGGCCAGCCAGCACTGATCGGCAGAACGAAAAAGCGAGACGGACGGCCTTGGTCGCCCGTTTTTTATCCATTTAGCCGCGGTTTGGCGCTATCTGGCTGCGGGTCAGCAACTTCCGCTATTCGACAAAGCAAAGGCGTTAAGCATTGATGAACAATTAACCGCTGCACAACGTTGCGCCTCTCCGTTATCGGGGTAAGCTGGAGGTTCGTTTTAGCGGGAGGTGCCAGACATCTCCCGCTCTGTTTCTTGTCCTCCCCAATCCTGACTGCCGTCACGGCAGCAGGATGCCCTTCTGATGGAGACCTTTCGTGCGTCTGGATCCCTTTACTGTTGTGCTGATTGCTGTGGTCACCCTGGCCTCCCTCTTTCCCTGCGAGGGACAGGTGGCCGTCTGGTTTGGTCTGCTGACCAAGCTGGCGGTGGCACTCTTGTTCTTCATGCATGGCGCCAAGTTGTCGCGCCAGAACCTGCTGGCGGGCCTCGGTCACTGGCGGCTTCATCTGGTGGTGATGCTCAGCACCTTCGTGCTCTTTCCGCTGCTCGGGCTGCTGCTCACCCCGCTGGTACCGAGCTGGCTGAGCCCAGCCATCTACCTCGGCTTCCTCTATCTCTGCGCCCTGCCTGCCACCGTGCAGTCGGCCATCGCCTTTACCTCGATGGCGGGGGGCAATGTGTCGGCGGCAGTGTGCAGCGCCTCGGCCTCCAGCATCCTCGGTATCTTCCTCTCGCCGGTGCTGGTGGGGATGATGATCCACGTGCAGGGGGAGGGGATCGACACCTGGCACTCCATCCAGGCCATCATGATGCAGCTGATGCTGCCGTTTGTGGTGGGCCACCTGTCGCGCCCGCTCATTGGTCGCTGGGTCGACAGCCACCGTCCGCTCATCGGCAAGCTGGATCAGAGCTCCATCCTGCTGGTGGTCTACGTCGCCTTCAGCGAGGCGGTGGTGCAGGGGATTTGGCATCAAGTAGGCTGGTACGATCTGGCCAGTATCGTGTTGCTGAGCTGCATCTTGCTGGCGCTGGTGCTCTGCTGGAACGTCTGGATCAGCCGTCGTCTCGGGTTCGACAAGGCGGACGAGATCACCATCGTCTTCTGCGGCTCGAAAAAGAGTCTGGCCAACGGGGTGCCGATGGCCAACGTCATGTTCCCCGCCGCCAGCGTCGGGGTGATGGTGTTGCCGCTGATGATCTTCCACCAGATCCAGCTGATGGTGTGCGCCGTACTGGCGCGCCGCTATCACGAGCAGGGAGAGTGATACTCGCGCCGTTTTGACTGCCATAACAAGAGGGAGGCCCGTTGGCCTCCCTCTTCTCATCTGCATGTCGACCGGCGTGCTAGCGTTTGCGCCAGACGGTCAGCTGCGCCACCGTGTGCTGGTATTTGCGGGCGGTCTCGCGGATGACGAAGGGCACATCCCGCGGCGGGCAGTGCTCCTCGAACTCCGCCGCCAGCAGCCGTTGCAGCGCCTGATAGGTGGTGAGCGCCTCGCCGTTTTCACGAATGCCGCCGAGCCAGTTGGCGGGCGGGGTATATTCCGCCAGCCATGTATAGGGGCTGGTGAGCACCAGCAGGCCACCGCTGCGCAGCCGGGGAGCGATATCCCGCAGGAAGCGGGCGGGCTCCCGCAGCCGGTCGATCAGGTTGGAGGCGAGCACCAGATCGTAGTGGTCATATTTGGGCTTGAGGTTGCAGGCATCCCCCTGACTGAAGTGGATGCGCTCAGCCTGACTCGCCCCCAGCCCGTGGCTCGACAGGCGTGCCTCGCAATACTCCACCAGTTCACCCTCCAGCGGAATGGCGTAGCGGAAGCTGTCCTGGCTGGCGAGGGCCAGCGCCACGTCGATGAAGCGGGCTGAGTAGTCCACCCCGTCCACATGCTGGAAGTGGCGAGCCAGTTCGAAGCTGGCACGACCGGTGGCGCAGCCGATATCCAGCGCCCGCTGGTGGTTGCTGCACAGCTCGCCAGCAAGATCAGCAAGCGTCTTGGCGTAGTTGGCTACCCCGAAGTGGCTCGGGCCGTACTGGAAGTCGAGGTACTGAGCGACCAGCGTGTCGGTTTCATAGGGATTCACGATAACGGGTTCCTGATAACGGGAGACCAGATAGCGGAAACCCGCATGCTGGAAGAAGTGACGCCGGAAGGCGTAACGGGATGATTTGAGCGCTTCGTTACCCGTGCTGATCCAGCTGCCCCCCTTGATCAGGGTGTGCTTGCCATCAAAGGTGGGGGTGGAGAAGTCGTCGTAGAGCGGGTGGATTTTAAAGCCGTCGAAGCCGTCGATGGCGGTGCTGGTCCACTGCCAGACATTGCCCACCAGATCGAAGAACTCCCCTTGCGGGCAGGCATCCACCGGGCAGGAGGAGGCGAAACGGGCCAGATTGATATTGCCGGGGGCTTCCGTCCAGTCCGGCTGATCGCCGGGTAGCTGTTCGCGCAGCAGCTGCCACTCCGCCTCGCTCGGCAGCTGGATTGGCAGACCGGTGCGAGCTGCCTGCCAGCGACAGAAAGCGGCCGCCTCCAGCTGATTCACCTCGACTGGCCAGTCCCAGGGCATGGCGACCTGCTCGGTCATCAGCCGCAGCTGCAATTGTTCGGGCTCGGCGGGGTCACCCACCCAGAAGGTGGGCATCTGCGCCTTGGCGTACTGGCACCAGCTCCACCCCTCTTCATCCCACCACTGTTGCTGGCCGTAGCCCCCCGCCTGGACGAAGGCGAGGTACTCGGCATTGCTCACCAGCATGCGGCTGGCCTGAAACGGGGCCAGCTCGATATGGCGCTCGCCATATTCGTTGTCCCAGCCGTAGGTGGCGTCCTGCTTGCCAAGGCGCACCTTGCCGCCGGCCACCGGCAGCAGACTGTTGGCGGGTACCTGATCAATGCGGTGGCGGACTTCGGTACAGGCGGGCCAATAAGGCTGCGGCCGCACCCAGGCGAGTGGCAACTGGCGGAGCAGCACGCTGGAGGTCTCGAGGTGGATACGCTCGTGCTCTATCCCCATCAGGATGACCCAGGCCGGGCTCTGCCAGTCGATGGGCAGGGTGAGCGGCATCTGGCGAATAAAATCGCACACCAGCGAACGGACTTTGGCCCGATAGCTGCGTAGCTCGCTGACTTTGGGCCAGTCGTAGTGGGTCTCGTCCAGATCATCCCAGCTCATCTCGTCCACCCCGATGGCGACCATGGCCTCGATGCGGGCATCCAGCCGCTGATCGATCAGGCGTGCCGCCAGCAGCTTGTTAATAAAGAAGGCGGCGGTGTGGCCGTAGTAGAAGATGAGCGGATGGCGCAGGGGGATCGCCTTGTTGAACCAGGCCCTCTCATCGGCCAGACAGTCGAACAGCGAGTCGTAGAGATCGAAGGTCTGGCAGAAGTAGGCGAGCAGCTCGCGCCGTTTCTGCTCGGGATCGCTGCCGGTCAGCAGCGGGGTGCGAGTCGGTTCCGGCAGACCGGTGGCGGTGGCATAGAGAGGGCTTGCTTGGGTCACGCTCTGGCTCCTTGTTGGCAGTGAAGACTGACAAGACAGTGGTAATGACATTACCGCAATGGAGAGCTTGGTACGCACGAAGTACCACTATTGGCTCAACAGACCGGCAGGGCAATCAAAAACTTCCACGGGCTGTCAGCATAGTGACCGGCAGGACGACCCGCCAATCAGCCAAAATCATATCCGTTCGAGAATGGTTATTTTCACCAAAACATGGTCTAAATGGCTCTCTAAATTATTCTGTCTGTTCTGGTTTAAATAGTTATTTCCTTTTGAATCATAATGTTAATTTTTGGCTCGCGCTTTGCAAAGCATGAAAACCAATTGGCCCTGGATGGCCAACACATAAGGAGGAGAGTAGTGATGAAATGGATGATGGTTGTCATGTTGATGGCTGGGCTCAGTGGTTGTCACTGGCTGGATCGGACCAGAGTGACCGGAACGGGGGCTGTGGTCGAGCGCCAGCAGGCGCTCGGTGACGGGGTGACCCGGGTGCTGGCGGGGGTGCCTGCCACCCTCCATCTGGTCGCGGGGGAGCCGCGCGGCATCCTGATCAAGGGGCAGGAGAACCTGCTGCCCTATCTGGTGCTGACCGAGAGCGGCGACAAGCTGGAGATCGAGGTGAAGGAGGGTTACCGGCTCGATCCTACCGAGCCGCTGGAGCTGACCATCACCTTGCCGGTGTTGAACGAACTGGCATTGGCCGGGACCGGTAACGGCGATCTGAGCGGCTTCAAGGGCGATGAGCTGGTGCTGTCGGTGGCCGGTACCGGTGACATCGTCGCCAGTCAGCTGGAGCTGAAACGGCTGGAAGGGAATATCGCTGGCACCGGCAGTCTGGAGCTGGGCAGCGGTTCGGCACAGGCCATCGAGCTGAACATTGCCGGATCTGGCGACGTGCTCGGGAGCGAGATGCGCGGCAACGAGGTAGAGGTCAATATCGCCGGCAGCGGTGATGTGGCGGTGCGGGCGCAGGAGACGCTGAAAGTCGGCATCGCCGGTTCAGGCAACATCGCCTACTGGGGCGATCCCGAGGTGGAGCAGCAGATCGCAGGCTCCGGCGGAGTGACCCGAGCGGGCAGTTGATATCAACCGATCACCACAACTAAAACAGGCCCGCAACGGGCCTGTTTTGATCAGAGGTGGCGGGCGTGAAAGCGCAGGTGCGCCTCGATAAAGCTCGCCACGAAGTAGTAGCTGTGGTCATAGCCCTCGTGGCGGTTGAGCTCCAGTGGCCACTCCTTGCTGGCGGCTACCTCGGCCAGCGCATCGATATGCAGCTGCTCGGCGAGGAAGGGATCATCCAGCCCCACATCTACTAGGGTGGGCAGCGGCGTGACCGGCTGGTGGCGCAGCAGCTGGCAGGCATCCCACTCCTGCCACAACAGCGGATTGCTGCCGAGATACGCCCCGAGCGCCTTCTGGCCCCAGGGGCAGCGGCTCGGGTGGCAGATCGGGCTGAACGCCGACACCGAGCGGTAGCGACCCGGCTCCCGCAACGCGGCGATCAGCGCTCCGTGACCGCCCATGGAGTGGCCACTGATGGCGCGTCGGGTCGAGACCGGGAAGTGGGTCTCTATCAAGTCAGGCAGCTCGCGGGTGACGTAGTCATACATCTGGTAGTGCGCCTGCCAGGGGCTCTGGCTGGCGTTGACGTAGAAGCCCGCGCCCATGCCGAGGTCATAACCGGGATCGTCCGCCACCCCGTCGCCGCGGGGGCTGGTGTCCGGCGCCACCAGGGCGATGCCGAGCTCGGCGGCGATGCGTTGGGCACCCGCCTTCTGCATGAAGTTCTCATCGGTGCAGGTGAGGCCGCTGAGCCAGTAGAGCACCGGCACCTTCTGGCCGGTGAGGGCCTGAGGCGGCAGATAGATGGCAAAATTCATCTCGCAGCCGAGCACGCTGGCGCGGTGACGATAGCGCTTGTGCCAGCCGCCGAAGCTCTTGTTGCTGCTGATAATCTCCAGATTCATCGAAGGACTCCTGCACCCCGCCCGCAGTGGCGGGCGGGGTGATCATGCTCAGTAGTGGATGACGGTGCGGATGCTCTTGCCTTGGTGCATCAGATCGAATGCCTCGTTGATCTGCTCAAGCGGCATGGTGTGGGTGATGAAGTCATCGAGGCGGAACTCGCCCTGCATGTAGCGCTGCACATAGCTCGGCAGTTCGCTGCGACCGCGTACCCCGCCGAAGGCGCTGCCGCGCCAGACCCGACCGGTCACCAGCTGGAACGGACGGGTGCTGATCTCCTGACCCGCTCCGGCGACGCCGATGATGACCGACTCGCCCCAGCCCTTGTGGCAGCACTCCAGCGCTGCGCGCATCACCTTGACGTTGCCGATGCACTCGAAGGAGAAGTCGACGCCGCCATCGGTCAGTTCGACGATCACCTCCTGAATCGGTTTGTCGTAGTCGTTCGGGTTGATGCAGTCGGTGGCACCCAGCTTGCGGGCCAGTTCGAACTTGCTCTCGTTGATGTCGATGGCGATGATGCGACCGGCCTTGGCCAGACGAGCCCCGATCACCGCCGAGAGGCCGATGCCCCCCAGCCCGAAGATGGCGACGCTCTCACCCTCTTTCACCTTGGCGGTGTTCATCACGGCGCCGATGCCGGTGGTGACGCCACAACCGAGCAGACAGACCTCTTCCAGCGGGGCGGCCGGGTCCACCTTGGCGATGGAGATCTCCGGCAGTACCGTGTATTCGCTGAAGGTGGAGGTGCCCATGTAGTGATAGATGGGCTGGCCATCTTTCGAGAAGCGGGTGGTGCCGTCCGGCATCAGCCCCTTGCCCTGGGTGGCGCGGATCTTCTGGCAGAGGTTGGTCTTGCCGGATTTGCAGAATTTGCACTCGCCGCACTCGGGGGTGTAGAGCGGGATCACGTGATCGCCGACTTTGACGCTGGTGACCCCTTCGCCGACCGATTCGACGATGCCGCCCCCCTCGTGGCCGAGAATGCAGGGGAAGACCCCTTCCGGATCTTCACCTGAGAGAGTGAAGGCATCGGTGTGGCAGACACCGGTGGCGACGATGCGCACCCGCACCTCGCCCGCTTGCGGCGGCATGACCTCGACCTCTTCGATGGAGAGGGGCTGACCCGGGCCCCAGGCGATGGCGGCTTTACACTTGATGCTTTGAACCTGTGCCATGAATGACATCCTTCTTGTTGAGCAGGGTGAACAGAGATGAGTTCGGACAGTCAGTGTAGTTTCCCGCCGATTTGGTGATAATGAGGGCAAATCTCAAATCACTTTTACACACAGGTAATAATGTTCGGCTGGGAAGGGATCTGTGAATTTGTCAGCGTGGCGGAGCAGGGGGGCTTTACCCCGGCGGCGCGCAAGCTGGGAGTGTCGGTGGCGCAGGTCAGCCGTCAGGTGGCACAGCTGGAAGATCGGCTGCAGGCCAAGCTGCTGCTGCGTACCACCCGTCAGGTGCGGCTCACCGAACTTGGCGAGATTTACTATCGCCACTGTCGTCAGCTGCTGGACAACCTCTACGAGGCGGAGCTGGCGGTGGGGCGCCATCAGGCGGTACCGCAAGGGTCGCTGCGCATCACGGCACCCGTCTCCTACGGCGAGAGCCGCATCGCCCCGCTGGTGAACGACTTCATGGTGCGTTTCCCCCAGCTGGAGGTGACCCTCAACCTCACCAACCAGCTGCTGGACCTGGTGCACGAAGGCTACGATCTGGCGCTGCGGCTTGGCCACCTCAAGGATTCGACGCTGGTGGCACGCAAGCTGGCGCAGCGGGTGCCCTATGTCTGCGCCTCACCGGCCTACACCGCTCGCCACGGCATGCCCAACAGCCTCTCCGAGCTGACCCGCCACACCTGTCTGGTGGGCAACAGCGACGAGTGGCACTTCACTCTGGATGGCCGCCCCCACAGCGTGCGGGTGCGCGGCCTGCTGCAGTGCAACAGCGGCCACGCCCTGCTGGATGCGGCGCTCAAGGGAATCGGCATCATCCAGCTGCCGGACTACTACGTGAGCGACCATCTGGCCCGAGGCGAATTGATCGAGCTGCTGCCCGAACTGCGGGCCCCGGCGGAGGGGATCTGGGCCCTCTATCCCCATAACCGCCACCTCTCCCCCAAGGTGCGGATGCTGGTGGACTACCTCGCCGAGCGGCTGAGCGACCCGCACCAACCGGCACTGGTGATGCCTATAGGCTAGGGCGTCTCTCGCTCGTTGGCTCACTGGTGGAAATCTCATGGCCAGAAAATAAAAGAGCCCTTGAGGAATCAAGGGCTCTTTTGCAGGCAACAACCGGATAGTCAGCGACCCATCATTCGATGTTCTGGATCTGCTCGCGCATCTGCTCGATCAGGACTTTCAGCTCGACGGCGGACTGGGTCACTTCGGCGTTGATGGACTTGGAGCCAAGCGTGTTCGACTCGCGGTTGAACTCCTGCATCATAAAGTCGAGACGACGGCCGCAGGCGCCACCCTTTTTCATGATCTTGTTGGTTTCGCTGATGTGCATCTCCAGACGATCCAGCTCTTCGGCCACGTCGATCTTCTGGGCCAGCAGCACGATCTCCTGCTCGATGCGGGCCGGATCCAGCTCAACCTTGGCTTCGGCCAGACGGTCGGTGAGCTTCTGGCGCTGCCACTCGATGATCTGCGGCAGGTGGACGCGCACCTTCTTCACTTCCACCTGAATACCGGCCAGACGCTGCTCGATCAGCGCCTTGAGGTTGGCCCCTTCGCTGGCGCGGGAGGCGAGGAAATCTTCCATGGTCTGGTCAAAACCGCCGAGCAGCTCGGTGGCGACCGCGTCCATGTCCTGCTCGGCGGCAGCCATGACGCCCGGCCAACGCAGTACGTCGACCGGATTGAGTTGGCCCTGACCCGCCTCTTTCATTACCCAGCTGGCGCTGTCGATGATGAGCTTGGCCAGCTCTTCATTGATGTGCAGCTGGCTGGCTGCGGCCTGAGCAGCCTCGAAACGCAGGTTGCACTCCACCTTGCCGCGCTGCAGTTTGGCGCGGAAACGCTCACGCAGTACCGGTTCCAGGCTGCGCAGTTGCTCCGGCAGGCGAATGTAGGTTTCCAGATAGCGCTGGTTGACCGAACGAATTTCCCAAACGGCTGTGCCCCAGTCGCCCTTGAATTCCTTGCGGGCGTAGGCGGTCATGCTGTGAATCATTGATTGTTCCGGGCTTGATGAAGTGTGCGGCCAGTATACTCAGCCCGGCCCTGCTCGTCAGCCGATGCCGTGGTTTTAGCGGCTGATATTTGGGGCGGGATCACTTATAATCCCCCGCCAATTTGAGCCAGCCCAGAGGTCCGTTCCATGTCACGTCCAAGCGATCGCAGTGCCGCGCAACTTCGCCCGGTTACCATTACCCGCAATTTCACCAAACATGCAGAAGGCTCAGTGCTGGTGGAGTTCGGTAACACTCGCGTGCTCTGCACCGCCAGCGTCGACACCAGCGTGCCTCGCTTCCTGAAAGGGAAGAACCAGGGCTGGGTGACTGCAGAATACGGCATGCTGCCGCGCTCCACCCACTCCCGGATGAACCGCGAAGCGGCCTCCGGCAAGCAGAGTGGCCGCACTCTGGAGATCTCCCGGCTGATCGCCCGCTCCCTGCGCGCAGCGGTAGACCTGACTGCGCTGGGCGAGCACTCCATCACAGTTGACTGTGACGTGCTGCAAGCCGATGGCGGCACCCGCACCGCCTCCATTACCGGTGCCTGCGTGGCGCTGGTGGATGCGCTGAACTGGATGGTCGAGAAGGGCATGATCAAGCAGAGCCCGCTCAAGCAGATGATCGCCGCCGTCTCCGTCGGCATGTATCAGGGAGAAGCCATCTGCGATCTGGAGTACATCGAAGACTCCGCCGCCGAGACCGACATGAACGTGGTGATGACCGAAGATGGTCGCATCATCGAAGTGCAGGGCACTGCGGAGGCCGAGCCCTTCACCCATGAAGAGCTGCTGGAGATGCTGGCGCTCGCCAAGGGCGGCATCGCCGACATCATTGCGCTGCAGAAGCAGTCGCTCTCCTGATTTTAAAAACGCGGCATTGACCGCGTTTTTTTATACCCCCACACAAGACAACGACAAGCCAAGCAAGGAGCCAGAATGAAAGCCTACCAGCGTCAATTTATCGAATTCGCCCTGGAGAAACAGGTCCTCAAATTCGGTGAATTTACCCTGAAATCCGGTCGTAAAAGCCCCTACTTCTTCAACGCCGGTCTGTTCAACAGCGGCCGCGATCTGGCCCGTCTCGGCCGCTTCTATGCCGCCGCCCTGATGGATGCCGGTATCGAGTTCGATGTGCTGTTTGGCCCGGCCTACAAGGGGATCCCCATCGCCTCCGCCACCGCCGTGCAGCTGGTGGAGCAGCACGATGTGGACGTGCCCTGGTGCTTCAACCGCAAGGAGGCCAAGGATCACGGCGAGGGCGGCAATCTGGTGGGCAGCCCGCTCAAAGGTCGCATCATGCTGGTGGACGATGTCATCACCGCCGGTACCGCCATCCGCGAATCCATGGATCTGATCCAGGCCAACGGCGCCTCGCTGGCGGGCGTGCTGATCGCGCTGGACCGTCAGGAGAAGGGCAAGGGCGAACTCTCCGCCATTCAGGAAGTGGAGCGTGACTACGGCGCCCACATCATCGCCATCATCCAGATGAGCGACTTGATCCAGTATCTGGAAGAGAAGCAGGCCGAACAGCCGGAGCTGGCAGCGCAACTGGCGGCCATGAAGGCTTACCGCGCTCAGTACGGTATCTGAGTTCAGCTCACACCGCGCAATAGCTGAATGCGGCGCCCGTTTGCTCTCTGGCAGCAAACGGGCGCCGTTTTTTCATCTGCAAAAAGTGGATCATGTGGCTTGAGCTTGCCCTTACAGTAAAGGTTAGGGTTTGCCAGTCGGCGTTTTGTGGTGCCGACGGGTTCCGGGGAGGAACAACATGACCACTCATCTTCAATCACCCATTCATCTGCAGTTGCCGCTCAGCGGCATGAGCTGCGCCAACTGCGCAGGCCGCATCGCGACCAGCCTCAACAAACTCGACGGGGTATCGGCCACCGTCAATTTCGCGCTGGAGCAGGCGGCTATCGAGTTGGCCAGCCCCGACCGCCTGCCTGTGGTGCTCGACAGTATCAAGAGCCAGGGTTACGACTACGGCAGCGAGACCCTTTTGTTTCAAATTACCGGCATGACATGTGCCGGTTGTTCGGCCCGCCTGAACAAGATGCTGGCGGCGCTGCCCGGCGTTATCTCGGCCGAGGTCAACTTCTCCATCGAACAGGCCCGGGTCGTGCTGGTCCCCGGGATGCAGACCCCGGCCGCTTTGCGCGAGCAGATCGAAGCGCTCGGCTTTGGTGCTCAGCTGGCACAAGGCTCGGCCAGTGGCCGCCGCCAGCAGTTGCTGGAGCGGGAAGCGCAGGAGGCCGCCACAGCCCGTCAGGCTCAAACTCGGGTCATCGTCTCGGCTTTGCTGACGTTGCCGCTGCTGGTGGGGATGCTGGCCATGGCCGGACTGTTCCCCTGGCATCTACCCGCCTGGCTGGAGCTGCTGCTCGCCACCCCGGTGCAGTTCTGGATCGGCGCCCGCTTCTATCGCGGTGCCTGGCTCGCCATCAAGAACCGCGCAGCCAATATGGATGTGCTGGTAGCAACCGGCACCAGCGCCGCTTACTTCTACAGCCTCTATCTGTTGTTGACGCTGGGGATGGCTGCTAGCGGCAAGCTCTATTTCGAGGCGAGCGCCATCATCATTACCCTGATCTCCCTCGGCAAGTTGCTGGAGGCACGGGCCAGACGCAGCACCCAGTCCGCCATTCGCGAACTGATGGCGCTGCGGCCGGAAACCGCCACCGTCTGGCGTGGCGAGAGCTGGCAAAGCGTCGCCATCGACGAGGTGCTGCGCGGCGATCGGCTGCGGGTGCTGGTGGGCGAGCGGGTGCCGGTGGATGGCAAAATCGTTAGCGGCGCCAGCGAACTGGACGAATCGATCCTCACCGGCGAGAGTCTGCCGGTGCCGCGCAGTGCGGGCGACAAGGTGCTGGGCGGAGCCATCAACCGCTCCGGCGTGCTGGAGATCGAAGCCACGACCGTGGGGGAGGATTCCAGCCTCAGCAAGATCATCGCGCTGGTGGAGAGTGCCCAGATGGGCAAGGCACCGCTGCAGCAGCTGGTGGACAAGGTCTCCGCCGTGTTTGTGCCGGTGGTGATGGCCATTGCCCTGTTCACCCTGCTGGTGTGGTACGCCATCAGCAACGACTTCGGTCAGGCGCTGCTGGCAGCGGTGGCGGTGCTGGTGATCGCCTGCCCCTGTGCGCTGGGGCTGGCGACCCCGGCGGCCATTGTCACCGGCACTGGCGTCGCGGCGCGCCACGGCATCCTGATCAAGGATGTGGATACCTTGCAGAAGGCCCACGCCATCAAGGCGCTGATCTTCGACAAGACCGGCACGCTCACTCAAGGCAAGCCGGTGCTAGCCAGCTGGAGCGGCAATGACGAGCAGTTGCATCTGGCCGCCGCCCTGCAGCAGGCGAGCGAACACCCGCTGGCGCTGGCGATGCGCGAGGCGGTCGGCAGCGGGGTGGCACTGCCTCAGCCCGACGCGGTCGAGGTGCGGGTCGGTGCCGGCATAGTCGGTCAGGTGGCGGGCCACAGTGTCGCCATCGGCAATGGTTCCCTGCTAGCCCAGCTCGGCATTGAACCGCCGCAACAGGATGAACAAGCCGCCGATGGGGCGACCCGGGTTTGGGTTGCCATCGACGGTGCTGTGGTTGGTATCGCTGCTTTGGCCGATACCCTGCGCCCCGAGAGCCCGGAAGCCATCGCCACCCTGCGCCAGCGCGGCATCGCCAGCTGGCTGGTGAGCGGCGATGCACCGGCGCCGGTGGCCCATATCGCCGCCAAGCTGGGGCTGGACGGGGCCTTTGACTCCGTGCTGCCAGCGGGCAAGGTGGAGAAAGTGGAGGCGCTGCGGGCGCAAACCCGCGGGATGGTGGCCATGGTGGGGGACGGGGTGAACGACGCCCCGGCGCTGGCGGCGGCGGATGTCGGTATCGCCATGGGCTCCGGCTCCGACGTGGCGATGGAGACCGCTTCCATCACCCTGATGCGCTCTGATCCGCGGCTGGTGGCCGATGCCATCGACATCTCGGCGGCGACCTGGCGCACCATACAGCAGAATCTGTTCTGGGCCTTCGTGTTCAACATCATTGGCATTCCGCTGGCGGCGCTAGGCTACCTGAGCCCCGAGCTGGCGGGGGCGGCCATGGCCCTGAGCAGCATCACCGTTTTGAGCAATTCCCTGTTATTGAAACGCTGGCAGCCCAGGGCGGCGCACGGGCCAGCATCCAACCCGATCAGTAAGGAGGCATAAATGAACATCAGCAAGGTTGCCAAGGCCACTGGGCTGACCGCCAAGACCATCCGTTATTACGAGAGCATTGGCCTCATCACAGCCCCGGTACGCAGTGACAACGGTTATCGCAGTTACACCGAGGGGGCGCTGCGCGAGCTGCGTTTCGTCAAGCGGGCGCGGGAGACCGGCTTCAATCTGGAAGAGTGTCAGGAGCTGCTGGCACTCTATCGGGACGAACACAGAACCAGCGCCCAGGTGAAGAAGCTGGCGCAGGAGAAGATCGTCGATCTGCGCGCCCGCATTGCCGGTTTGCAGGCCATGCTTACCTCCCTGGAAGGGTTGGTTTGCTGCTGCCACGGGGATGAAAATCCCGAGTGTCCGATCCTCGATGAATTGGAGAAGGGGTGAGCAAGGACTCACCTGCCAGCGCAGAAGAAATCGTTATTGATTGATTAACTTCTTAATAAGCGGCGCTTTATTGTTGCGGGTCAGGGGGTAATGGTAGACTGCTCGGCTCTTGTACAGGAGTACTCAGTTGACCCAGAGTGTGACACGTCAGGTTAAGCAGGCCATCATGGCCCAGCTCTATACCCATGCATCGTTCAGTCTCCCCTGTTTGGGCGTGTTGGCATTTGGCTGGAGTCTGCTGTTTCACGACTATCTACCCGCCATCGAAGCACTCGGTTGGCTGGCAGGCACTTTCCTGTGGCTACTGGGTCGGGGCTGGCACCTGCGCTGGCGCCGAGCCCGCCTGCACCAGACGCCGTTGCCGGTGCTGGAGCGGGAGCTCTTTATCGGAGCCACCATCACCTCCATCATCTGGGCCCTCGGGGTGCTGCTCTACATGGACAAGCTGCCCGATACCTACCGGGCCGCCATGATGATGCTCTCCAGTCTCATTCTTACCGGCAGCGCCATCATGCTGTTTGGCAGCCGCCGCACCCTCTATGGTTCCGCCCTGCCGCTGGGCATGGCGATGCTGTTCGAGCTGGGCAATGGCAACGAGCAGGAGCGGATTGTCTCCTGCATGCTGGCGGGCTATCTGTTTGTCTTTCTGCCGACCCTGTTGCGCCGGATGCGGCGGGATCAGATCGCCTCGCTCCACCACCGTTTCTCCAACGCCGAGCTGGTGGCCGAACTGAAGGCGGTCTCCGAGCATTTGCGTCTCACCTCCCGCCTCGACGGCCTGACCGGCATCGCCAACCGCGCCCATCTCGACGACTCTCTGGAGCGGGCCTGGCGGCGCTGCCATCGCGCCCGGGCGCCGTTGTCGCTGGTGCTGGTGGATGTGGATTACTTCAAGCAGTTCAACGATCTCTACGGCCATCAGCTGGGGGATGACTGTTTGCAACAGGTGGCTGGTTTGCTGGCCGAGGTGGAGCGGCGCGAGGACGATCTGGCGGCCCGGTACGGGGGCGAAGAGTTCGCCTTGCTGCTGCCCTGCACCGGCATGCAGGGGGCACTGCAGGTGGCCGACAATGTGCGGCAGGCGCTCAAGGAGCTGGCCATCCCGCACCAGAAGTCACTGGTCTCCGGTCGGGTCACATGTAGTTTTGGTGTTGCGACACTGATACCGGACAACAGCATGAAAATCGCCGATTTGATCCAAAAAGCGGATGCGGCCCTGTATCAGGCCAAGCATAATGGGCGGGATCGAATCGAAGTAGCCTTGATGGGTAAGGTTGCCTGAATTTAACGTGACAGATTAAAGAGGTTGTCTATGCAATGTCATCGTATCGAAGAGCTGCTGGAGTTGTTGCAGCCTGCCTGGATCAAGGAACAGGATCTCAGCCTGGTGCAGTTTGTTGCCAAACTGGCCCAAGAAGCGGGATTTGAAGGGCCTCTGTCCGAGCTGACCGACGACATGCTGATCTATCACCTCAAGATGCGGGAATCCGACAAGCAGGCGATGATCCCCGGTCTGGCCAAGGATCATGTGCCCGATTTCAAAGAGGCACTGCTCAAGGCTCGCGGAATCAAGTGAATCTTTAGCGGAAGCGCATCACCTCGTGGTGATGCGCTTTTTTGTTGCCGAAAATTGCGATCCAACCCCAATATTAGATACATCTAATCCACACAATTAGCATGCTGTTTAAGATATAATCCGCTCCATAACAAATAAGGGAGCGATGTCTTGCAATGGCCGACCACGATAAAATCGATATCAAGGACGTCACCAACAAGGGCGTAACCGGGACCTTCAACCCCAATACGTTCAAAGCCAGCGACGACAGATTCAACCCGGGCAACCGCATCTATGTGCGGGCCCAGAAAGGGTATTGGCAGCGGATGCGCAAGGCCATGGGCTGGTTCTTTGTGGCGCTGTTCGTGCTGCTGCCCTGGCTGCGTTACGACGGGCGACAGGCGGTGCTGTTCGACCTCGGTCACCAGCAGTTCCATATCTTTGGCGCCACCATCTGGCCGCAGGATCTGACCCTGCTCGCCTGGCTCTTCATGATCGCCGCCTTCGGACTCTTCTTTATTACCACCTTCCTCGGTCGGGTCTGGTGTGGCTATCTCTGCCCGCAGACGGTCTGGACCTTCATGTTCATCTGGTTTGAAGAGAAGCTGGAAGGGCCCGCCAACAAGCGGCGCAAGCTGGACGAGGCGCCCTGGAGCGGCGAGAAGCTGGCCCGCAAGGGGGCCAAGCATCTGGCCTGGCTGGCGATCTCGCTGGTAACCGGCCTGACCTTCGTCGCCTACTTCCAGGATGTAACTGAACTGGTGCCGGACCTCTTCACTCTGCAGGCCAGCGGATGGGTGCTGTTCTGGGTGATCTTCTTCACCATCATCACCTACGGCAACGCGGGCTGGATGCGTGCCATCATGTGTATCCACATGTGCCCCTATGCCCGCTTCCAGTCCGCCATGTTCGACAAGGACACCTTCATCGTCGGCTATGACACCAAGCGTGGCGAGACCCGTGGCGCCCGCTCCCGCAAGGCGGATCCCAAGGCGATGGGATTGGGTGACTGTATCGACTGCGATCTCTGCGTGCAGGTTTGCCCGACCGGTATCGATATCCGCGATGGCCTGCAGTATGAGTGCATCAACTGCGGTGCCTGCGTCGATGCCTGCGACCAGACCATGGAGCGGATGGGCTACCCGAAAGGGCTCATCAGTTACACCACCGAGCACAAGCTGGCCAACGACTCCACCCATGTGGCTCGGCCCAAGTTGATTGGTTACGGGCTGGTGATGGCGGTGATGCTGGGGGTCTTTGTCTACAACGCCATGTCCATCATGCCGATGGGGCTCGATATCCTGCGGGATCGCAACCAGCTGTTCCGCGAAAACAGCGAGGGGCTGATTGAGAACACCTACACCCTCAAGATCCTCAAC
This sequence comes from Aeromonas sp. 600527, assembly GCF_049175415.1. NCBI lineage: Bacteria > Pseudomonadati > Pseudomonadota > Gammaproteobacteria > Aeromonadales > Aeromonadaceae > Aeromonas > Aeromonas sp. 600527. The sequence continues at coordinate 24,787 of NZ_JAAKVA010000008.1, forward strand.
AAGACCCTGCAGTCCCAGACCTACCAGCTGGATGTGGAGGGCTTGCCCGAGTATCAGTGGTTCGGCCCCCGTGAAGTGACCCTGAAGGCGGGCGAGATCTATACCCTGCCGGTCAGTCTGGCGGTCGACCCCTACAACCTGAAACGACCAACGCTGGATATCCAGTTCGTGCTGAAGCGGGAGGGAGCTGCCCCTGATGACAGCAAGGGCAACCTGCGCCAGGGCAGCAAGTTTATCAGCCGGCTGTAACTGCATGTGGTGGTGTGCCGGATGTGACACCAGTCCGGTCACCAGCGAGCACGGCAATGGCGGTCAGTAGTGATAGAATGGGGCGCAACGGCGCCCCTTTCTTATGGTGGATGACATGCGTTTCAACTATTCCGACCTCAATCCCGACCTCATCATGGATGCGCTCGATCTCAGTGGCCTGCGACTCGACTCCGGCCTTATCGAGCTCAACAGCTACGAAAACCGGGTCTATCAGTTTCAGGATGAGGATCGTCGCCGCTATGTGGTGAAGTTCTACCGTCCCGGCCGCTGGAGCCGGGCCCAGATCCTCGAAGAGCACGAGTTTGCCACCCGTCTCGCAGAGGCTGAGATCCCGGTCGCCGCGCCGCTCGCCTTCGCGGGCGAGACCCTGCTGGAGCACGAGGGTTACCCCTTTGCCATCTGGCAGAGCGTCGGTGGCCGCCAGTTCGAGGTGGATAATCTCGACCAGCTTGAGTGGGTGGGGCGTTTCCTCGGTCGCATTCATCAGATCGGCGCCAGCAAGCCGTTTCACCATCGGGTGCGGCTCGATGTGGAGAGCATGCTGCATGAACCGCGTCAGCTGCTGGCGTCTGGCGAGTGGCTGCCAAGCGGGCTGGCGAAGCAATTCTTCGGGGTACTCGACGAGCTGATCAAGCATGTCAGCGACGCCATGACCCTGGATGTGGCGCAGATCTCCCTGCATGGCGATTGCCACCCGGGCAACATCCTCTGGCGCGATGGCCCCATGTTTGTCGACCTCGATGATTGCCGCACCGGCCCCGCGATTCAGGATCTCTGGATGATGCTGAGCGGCGAGCGCCACGAGCAGCAGATCCAGCTCGATACCCTGCTGGCGGGCTACGAGGAGTTTATGGAGTTCGACTCGCGGGAGCTGGCGCTGATCGAGCCGCTGCGGGCGATGCGCATCGTTCACTACATGGCCTGGCTGGCACGGCGCTGGGAAGATCCTGCCTTCCCCCGTCACTTCCCCTGGTTCAATACCGATCACTACTGGCGTCAACAGATAGCGACACTGCACGATCAGCTGGAGGCACTCAAGGCGCCACCGTTGAGCCTGATGCCAAACTGGTGAAATAGAAGGGATCTTGCGAGGAAAGCGGGACTCGATCTCCGGCCCTGACCATTGACGTCAGCATGGCGAAACAATAGGCTTGGCACTGCTTCGGTTCGCCGGGCGTGCCTCACAGTGATCCCTTAACAGGAAACATCATGAAAAAAGTTCTATTTTTCCTTGCTGCCATGCTGATGATCCCCATGGTTCACGCCGCCCCCGAGTTCAAGGAAGGCGTCAACTACGATGTGGTCAAACAGACTGGCAGTGCTCAGCCGGAAGTGATGGAGTTCTTCTCCTACTATTGCCCGCACTGCGCTACCTTCGAACCGATCGTTGAACAGTTGAAGGCCGGGTTGCCAGAGGGTGTGCCCCTCAAGAAGAACCCGGTTGCCTTCCTCGGCCGCGAAATGGGCCCCGAGATGCAGCGTGCCTACGCCGTTGCCAGCCTGCTCAACGCTGAAGCCAAGCTGACTCCGGCCATCTTCAACAAGATCCACACCCAGCGTCAGCCGCCGATGAGCCGTGACGATGTGAAGAAGATCTTCGTGGATAACGGCGTACCGGCTGAAGAGTTCGACGGTGCCGTCGACAGCTTCGCCGTCTCCGGCATGGTCTCCCAGTTTGATCGCAACACCGAGAGCTACAACATTCGCGGTGTACCGGCTTTCCTGGTGAACGGCAAGTACATGGTGAAGATTGAATCCATCACCTCTCAAGAGCAGTTCAACAAGCTGGTGCAGTTCCTGCTGGCCAAGAAAGACTGATACCCCTTGAGTCGATAAAAAGCCCGCCGGTGTGAACCGGCGGGCTTTTTGTTTTCTGGCGATTTCGAAGATCAGACCCCGACGTGGAACGCCTGTTTGAGGTTGCGGATAAACTCCGCATCCCGGCAGAGGGTCTTGCCCGGGCTGTCGGAGATCTTGGCAACCGGGCCGCCATTGCACTCGATCAGCTTGAAGACGATGTTCATCGGGCTGACACCGGGCAGATCGCAGGTGAGCTTGGTGCCGATGCCGAAGCTGGTGTTGATGCGGCCACGGAAGTGGCGGAACAGCTGCACCGCCTTGTCGAGGTTGAGCCCGTCGGAGAAGACCAGGGTCTTGTCGGTGGGGTCGATGCCGAGCCGCTGATAGTGGCTGATCGCCTTCTCGCCCCACACCACGGGATCGCCGGAGTCGTGACGCAAGCCCTGATAGCTGCTGGCCAGCTCGAAGTCGAAGTCCCGCAGGAAGGCATCCATGGTGATGCAGTCGGTCAGGGCGATGCCGAGATGGTCGGTGAACTCGTCCAGCCAGCTGGTGAGGGCAGCGCGCTGGCTGTGCTCCAGCGGGAAGCCGAGCTGCTGGTGCGCCTGGAACCACTCATGGGCCTGGGTGCCGACCGCGGGCAGCTTGTACTTCTGGGCCAGCATGTAGTTGCTGGTGCCGCGAAACGCCGGCAGCCGCTCCTTGAGGCGACCCACTACCGCATCCTGTACCGCGTGAGAGAAGCGGCGGCGGGTGCCGAAGTCGATGAGGTTAAACTCGCTCATCTCGTCGCTGCTCAGCTCCTTCTCCAGCTTGTCGATCTTCTGATCGAGCCGCTCCAGCGCGTGGCTGACGCCGAACTGGGGGTAGCGGAAGCGGTTGCGCATCTCGCTGATGATGGCGAGCACCGGGATCTCCCACAGGATCACATCCTGCCAGGGGCCCTCGACCCGCACATTGATGCGGCCATCCTGCTCGAACACCTTGAGCAGGGAGGCGTCGAGCGGCTTGCGGCGCAGGTGGTCGAGGTAGTCAGGGGTGAAGAAGGGACGCTCGGCCAGAAAATCGAGCTCTGGCCTGGTCAGTCGCAGGGAACCGGCGAGGCGCAGTTGCTCCTCGATCTGCCCCATCATGGGCAGCAGATCCTCTTCATTGCGGCTGTGAAACTCGGCCACCACCTCGGCATCCGGATAGCGATGGAACACCGCCTGCTGCATATGCAGCTTGTAGGCGTCGGTGTCGAGCAGGCTGGTGAGGATTGGGGGCATATCAGGCTCCTCGCAGACTGGTGAGCACGATGGAGCTCCCCTGCCGCATATGTAACGTGCAGGCGTCGGTGTCGAGCAGGCTGGTAAGAATCGGTGGCATATCAGGCGTCCAGCAGGCGTTGTACATCGATCAGGGTCTGGGCCAGTTCGGCGCCAGCCTCAATCATCTGGGTGTGGGCGCTGGCAACCGTCGCGGGGGCGATGCCACGGCAGGCATCGAGATGGACGATCACCCGGAAACCGGCGCGGCGCAGTTGCAGCACGCTGGTTTTGACACAGTAGTCGGTGGCGAGGCCGCCGACCAGTACGGTATCGACCTTGCGGGCTTGCAGGAATTCGATGAGTCCGGTGCTGCGCCGTTCGGCCAGGTCGTGGAAGCAGGTGCCGTAGGGATGGAGATCCGGTTCGACCCCCTTCCAGACGAAGAAGTCATAGTCGATGGGAGCGGGTAGGCCGTCGAGCAGCTCGAAGCCTTTGCTACCCGGTACGCAGTGCACCGGCCAGGTGAGGTCGGCGTTGGGCAGATCCAGCGGCAGCAGCATGCCGGCGGGGTCAGAAACGGCCCAGTCGGCATTGGCAGGGTGAGAGTCTTTGCTGCCGATCCGCAGCGTGGCGAGGGTGGCCTGAGCGTTGAGCGCAGCCACAATATCATCACCGCCCGCGACGGGCAGTTCGTTCGGGCAGAGGGGGGTAAAGCCCTTCTGCGCATCAATATCCAGGCTGGCGACGGTTCCCATGATTGGCTCCTGCACATACTATTCGTGTGATATTATCTACCAAACATTAATGGAAGGCGAGCAGGGCGATCGGCATGCTGAGAATGAGTCTGGATATGGTGGTGCTGCGGTTGCATGAGGAGCGGCTCGAGCTGCTCCTCGAGACCCGCGATCGCCCCCCCTTTGCCCACTGCTGGCAACTGCCGGCGCTGCGCATCGACGAGACCCGGGATCGGGATCTGGATGCCGCCCAGCGCCGTCTGCTGGCGGAGTGGGGGCTCGGTCACTGCTACAGCGAGCAGGTCTGCACCCTCGGCAATCTGGAGCGGGATCCCCGCGGCTGGTCCACGACCCTGGTCTATCTCTGTCTGGTCGATCCGGAAGTGGAGGCGATCCACGGTTGCTGGCATCCGCTCGCCAACCTGCCGGGGCTGAGCCTCGCCTTCGACCATGTCCAGCTTATCGCCAAGGGACTGGAGCGGCTGCGGATCAAGAGCCGTTACAGCACCCTGCCGCTGCAACTGCTGGGGCCCGAGTTCACCCTCTCCGAGGTGCAGCGCGCCTTCGAAATCATCCTGCAAACACCCATGAATACGGCGGCATTTCGCAAGCGGATCCATCGCGCCGACATTCTGGTGGATACCGGCCGCAAGCGCACCGGCAAACAGCGTCCTGCCATCCTCTACCGGCTGGAGAGCCCCTGCTGCGTGATGTTCGATCAGGTGATGCACGGAGCGGAAGCATGAGTAAGACCAGCGTGCACAAGGTGCTGGTGAGTGCCTGCCTGCTGGGTCAGCCGGTGCGTTACGACGGCCAGAGCAAGGGGATTGTCAGCGACTGGCTGAGTGCGCTGGGTGCCGAGGGGCGGGTGCTGGCCTTCTGCCCCGAAGTGGCGGGCGGTTTGCTGACCCCGCGCCCTCCTGCCGAGCGGCAGGGCGAGCGGGTAGTGACGGCGAGCGGGCTGGATGTGACTGCCGAGTTTGATCGCGGCGCCGCGCTGGCGTTGGCTATTTGTCAGACGCAGGGCATTCGCTTCGCCCTGCTGAAAGAGGGGAGCCCCTCATGTGGCAGCGGCCGTATCTATAACGGCCGCTTCGAAGGGGTCTCTGTGGCGGGCGAGGGCAAGACCACCGCCCTGCTGCGCCGCCACGGGATTGCTGTCTTTTCCGAAGATCAGTTGGCCGAGTTGGCTTCTGCGCTCTCTTTGGATTCCTCCCCGGATTTGGCGGCAACCGGCAGCGGCGTCTGACCGCTCTGCCACCCCTCCAGCACCTCGTCTTTCTCCTGCCAGCGCTGGTTTAGCCACTCCTGAAAACCGCGCTTGAACTGCTTGTCATTGAAGTAATCCCCAATGAGCGCCTCATCCACCGGCAGCTCTTCGATCCGCACCTGAATGCGTTTCACCCGCCCCATCAGGAAGTCCTTGAACGGGGTCTCGGCGTTGTCCGGATAGCGGATGGTGACGTTGATCAGGCTGTCGAATTGCTCGCCCATGGCTGCCAGCGTAAAGGCCAGTCCTGCCGCTTTGGGCGGCATCAGGTGGCGATAGCGGGAGCGGGCAGCATCCCGTTTCTGCTCGGTGAAGCGGGTCCCTTCCACGAAATTGATGACGGTAGTGGGGATATGGCGAAACTTCTCGCAGGCATTACGGGTTGTCTCGATATCCTTGCCGCGCAGGTGCGGGTTCTTCAGCAAAAACTCCCGTGAGTAGCGACGCATAAAGGGCATATCGAGCCCCCAGCAGGCGAGCCCCAACAGCGGGATATAGATCAGCTCGTGCTTCATAAAGAACTTGGGCATCGGCAGCCGGTCGCGGAACAGGTGGCCGAGCACCACGATATCGGTCCAGCTCATATGGTTGCTGATGATGAGATACCAGCCATCCTTGCGCAGCTTGGTATTGTCCTCCACCTGCCAGTCAATACGGGTGGTGAGGCGGATCACCAGCGCATTGCAGGCCAGCCACAGTCTCATGAAGCGGTTGTTGAGGCGGCTGCAGGCGCGACCAAAGGCCGGGATCGGCAGCAGCAGTTTGGCCAGCGACACCAGCAGGATCAGGCTGGCGCACAAGGCGGTGAAAAGGATGGTCAGGCCCGCGCTGATGATCAGCACCAGCGGGCCGGGAAGCAGGGATAGCATGAATGTTTACTGAGCCTTGGTTGCCAGCAGTTGGCTCAGGGTCTGGTCCTTTTCGTGCCAGATCCCGTTCAACCACTGTTGAAACTCTTGTTGGAACTCGGGGTCATTGAAGTAATCCCCCACCAGCTTGCGGTCGATCGGCAAATAGCGGACCTGAACCTTTATTTGCCCGACCCGGCCACACATGAAGTCCCAGTAGCTGGGGATGCCGTCCGGATAGGCGATGGTGACATCCACCAGTTGATGCAACTGATCACCCATGGCGGCCAGAGTAAAGGCGATGCCCCCCGCTTTCGGGAGCAGCAGATGACGATAGGGCGAGCCCTGCTTCTGATGCTTGCTGCCGGTGAAGCGGGTGCCTTCGACGAAGTTCATCACACTCACAGGAATGTGGCGGAACCTGGCACAGGCTTTACGGGTTGTTTCTATGTCTTTTCCCTTCAGATGGGGATGCTTTTCCAGAAATTTCCTGGAGTATCGCCGCATGAAGGGGAAGTCGAGCGCCCACCATGCCAGACCGAGAAAAGGTACCCAAATCAGCTCTTTCTTGAGGAAAAACTTCAGGAAGGGGATTTTTTGGTTAAAAACCCGCTGCAGTACCAGTATGTCGACCCAGGATTGATGGTTGGCAATCACCATATACCACTCATTCCGGCGCCCTTTGTCCACTCCGACCACCTCGAAAGGAGTTTTGATGATGGTTTTCTGGATCAGATTGTTGAAACCGATCCAGCAGCTGGCACAGCCATCCAGCAGCCAGTTGCAGAGGGTGCGCCACCCCTTGAGGGGGAGCAGGAGCTTGAGCAGACCCAGCGAGAAGATGGGGACAAACCAGAAGAGGGTGTTGAAAAAATAGAGCAGGGTGGAGAGGCTGCCGCGCAGTCGCTCTGTCAGCTTGTTGGGCATGAGTCGGGTCCGTCTTGCTGTCGATAAAGGGCCATCAAGTGGTCAGATCTGTGGCCATAATATCAGCCGATTGCCCGTGAGACCATTAAGAGCCGTTACGGAGTCGGACTCACCCTTTCCCTTCTGTCAGCTGCTGCGCAATCGCGATAGCAGCCTGTCCATGGCGCGATAACCGAGCGCCTCGATAAGATGCTCCTTGCCGATGGCGGATTGCCCGGCCAGATCGGCGATGGTGCGCGACACCCGCAGGATGCGGTGCCAGGCCCGGATACTGAGCCCCAGCTTCTGGATGGCATTCTCCAAAAATTCGGCATCTTGCACCGATAAGCGGCAAATATCCTCTATCTCACGGCTATCCAGCAGGTTGTTGAGTTTGCCATTGCGGCTCAGCATCCGCTCTCGCGCTGCCAGCACTCGATCGCGGATCTGCTGGCTAGACTCCCCCCGCTCCGCCTTGCCGGTGAGGCTCCCCTTGGGTAGCAGTGGCACTTCCACAGTCAGATCGAAGCGGTCGAGAAAGGGGCCGGAGAGCTTGCCGAGGTAGCGCAAGATCTGATCCGGGCTGGAGCGGGTCTGGCCGTCACCATAGTGGCCGCAGGGGCTGGGGTTCATGGCGCCGACCAGCTGGAAGCGAGCGGGAAAATCCACCTGACGGGCGGCCCGACTGATGGTGATGTGGCCCGTCTCCAGCGGCTCGCGCAGGGAGTCGAGCACCTTGCGCTCGAACTCGGGCAATTCATCCAGAAACAGAACCCCGTTGTGGGCCAACGATATTTCGCCGGGCCGCGGGTGGCTGCCACCGCCCACCAACGCCACTGCTGAGGCACTGTGATGGGGCGTGCGATAGGGTCTGTGGTGCCAGTGGCCGGCGCGTGGGGTGAGGCCGCCGATGGAGTGGATGGCGGCGGTCTGCTGCGCTTCCTGCTCGCTGAGCGGCGGCAGAATGCCGGGCAATCGGCTCGCCAGCATGCTCTTGCCGGTGCCGGGCGGGCCGATGAACAGCAGGTTGTGGCTGCCGGCGGCGGCGATCTCCAGCGCCCGCTTGGCCTGTGACTGGCCGATCACATCCTGCAGGTCCGGCACATCTGGCAGGCTCTCCGCGCTTTGGGGATCCGGCAGCGGCAGTTCGTACTGGCCTGCCAGCCAAGCTGTGACAGCCAGCAGCTGATGGGCGGTGCGCACCTCGGCATCCTGAATGAGAGAGGCTTCCGGGCCGTTCTCTCGCGGTACCAGCAGGGTGCGCCCCGCATCCCGGCAGGCGAGCACGGCGGGCAGCACCCCGAGCACGGGGCGAATTTCGCCGGTCAGGGCCAACTCCCCCAAAAATTCGTGATCGAGCAGGTATTTTGCGGGTATTTGTTTGGAAGCAGCGAGAATGCCGATAGCGATGGCCAGATCGAAGCGGCCCCCCTCCTTGGGCAGGTCGGCGGGGGCCAGATTGACGGTGATGTGTTTGCTCGGAAACTCGAAGTTGCCGTTGAGCAGGGCACTGCGGACCCGATCCCGCGACTCCTTCACCGAGGTTTCCGGCAGGCCGACCATGTTGAAGGCGGGCAGGCCGTTGGAGAGGTGAACTTCCACTGTAACTTGCGGGGCCGCGATCCCGAGGCTGGCACGGCTATAAACCACAGCTAATGACATAAATCCCGTCCTTGAGTTGATATATGTTCTGACTAACTGCTTGTTGTTGGTTTTTTATTCCAGAGTTCCGGCTGGGGAATAGCCAAAATCAGTGGGTTGTCACAGAAAAAAGGCTTGCCCAATAAAAATCACCGTGCTAGTTCTAATAGCCATTCGCGGTAGAAACCGCCCCAATTTCACAGGATTTCCGGTTGTAACTATGAACATGGCCTCCCGTTTCGTCAGCATTATTGTGGTCCTAGTGGTGATTATTATCTCACCGCTCGGGGCTCGTTTAGCTGCACGGAACAAGGGATAGACCCACCACCGGACAGAACGAAACAAGCGACCCCCGAGCCTCACTGCTCGGGGGTTTTTTTTCGACCAAAGGACAGGATTTTCCACATGAACGGCGCGCAGTTTTTGGTACAGGCTCTCAAGAAACAGGGTGTGACCCAGGTGTTTGGTTACCCGGGCGGGGCCATCATGCCGGTCTACGATGCCCTGTATGACGGTGGTCTGGCCCATCAGCTCTGTCGCCACGAGCAGGGCGCCGCCATGGCGGCGGTGGGCTACGCCCGCGCCTCCGGTCAGGTGGGGGTCTGCATCGCTACCTCCGGCCCCGGCGCCACCAATCTGGTGACCGGTCTGGCAGAGGCGCTGCTCGATTCGGTGCCGCTGGTGGCCATCAGCGGTCAGGTGCCCTGTTCCGCCATCGGTACCGATGCATTTCAGGAGGTCGACGTGCTCGGCATGTCCCTCTCCTGTACCAAGCACTCCTTCATGGTGACCGATGCCGCCGATCTGGGGCGCGTGCTGGCAGAAGCTTTCGCCATCGCCACCGAAGGTCGCCCCGGCCCTGTGCTGATCGATCTGCCCAAGGATGTGCAACTGGCCGCCGTGCCTGCCCAGAGCCCGCTGTTTGCGGTGGAAGAGCCGGAGGTGCTCAACCCCTCGGATCTGGCCGCAGCCCGCACCCTGCTGGCTGTCGCCGAGCGTCCGGTGCTCTACGTCGGTGGCGGAGTGGGCATGGCCAATGCCGAGCAGCAGTTGCGTGACTTTGCTGCCGCAACCGGAATGCCTGCGGTCACCACCCTCAAGGGGATTGGCGCGCTCGACCCCGATAGTCCCGTTTACCTCGGTATGCTCGGCATGCACGGCACAAAGGCGGCCAACTATGCGGTGCAGCAGTGCGATCTGCTGCTGGTGGTGGGTGCCCGTTTCGACGACAGGGTGACCGGCAAGCTGGAGGAGTTCGCCCCCGAGGCCAAGGTGATCCATCTCGATGTGGATGCCGCCGAGTTCGGCAAGCGCCGTGCCGCCGAGGTGGGTATCACCCAGGATCTCAAGCTGGTGTTGCCACGCCTCGCCATGTCCCTCTCCATCGACCCATGGCGTGAGCATTGCGCAAACATGGCCCGGGAGTATGCGTTTCGCTACGACCATCCGGGTCAGGCCATCTATGCCCCAGCTCTGCTCAAGCAGCTCTCTACCCGGCTACCGGATAGCAGCGTGGTGGCCTGCGATGTGGGTCAGCACCAGATGTGGGTCGCCCAACACATGCGCTTCACCAGCCCGCGCAACCACCTCTCCAGCGCCGGTCTCGGCACCATGGGCTTTGGTCTGCCCGCCGCCATCGGCGCCAAGATGTCGCGCCCGGAGGATGAAGTGGTGCTGGTGAGCGGTGATGGCTCTTTCATGATGAACGTGCAGGAGCTTGGCACCATCCGCCGCGCCCAGCTCAAGGTGAAGATGGTGCTGCTGGATAACCAGCGCCTCGGCATGGTGCGCCAGTGGCAGGAGCTGTTCTTCGACGGCCGCTACAGCGAGACCATCCTCTCCGACAACCCCGACTTCGTCGCCCTGGCTGCTGCTTTCGGCATCCCCGGCGAAACCATCACATGCAAGGAGCAGATAGCCGGAGCCCTCGAGCGCCTGCTGGCAAGCGAGAGCGCCTATCTGCTGCATGTGGCCATTTCAGAGGAAGAAAACGTCTGGCCCCTGGTTCCGCCGGGAGTCGCCAACCACCAGATGATGGAGCAACGCCCATGAATCCGCACACCCTTGCCCAACCAGCATTTGCACAACACACCCTGCATATCCACGCCCAGCCCAGACCCGAAGTGATGGAGCGGGTGCTGCGGGTGGTGCGTCACCGCGGCTTCAATCTCTGCGCCTTGAATATGGAGCAGGATTGCCAACAGCTGCGGATCACGGTTACTGTCGAGTCGGTGCGTCCCATCCAGCAGTTGTGGAGCCAGCTGGTGAAGTTGGTGGACGTCTCCCGGGTCGATGCACTGGAACAGCAACCCCGGATCAGAGCTTAAGGAGCCAAGCCAATGTCACAGCCTTCCCAATCCGCCACTCACCCCCAATACATCTGGTTCAACGGCAAACTGGTGCCCTGGCAGGATGCCCAGGTGCACGTGATGAGCCACGTCCTGCACTACGGCTCCTCGGTGTTTGAGGGGGTGCGTGCCTACGACACCCCCAAGGGCACCTGCATCTTCCGTCTGCAGGAGCACACCCGCCGCCTGTTCGACTCCGCCAAAATCTACTGGATGGACGTTCCTTACAGCGAGGCCGACGTGAATGAAGCCTGCCGCACCGTGGTGCGCGAGAACGGCCTGAAGAGCGGTTACCTGCGCCCGCTGGCCTTTGTCGGCAACGTGGGGCTGGGGCTGCATCCGCCACTGGATGCCAAGGCTGACCTGATGGTCGCCGCTCTGCCGTGGGGCGCTTATCTGGGGGAAGAGGGGCTGAAAAACGGGGTGGATGTCTGTGTCACCTCATGGAACCGGCTCGCTCCCAACACCATTCCCACCGGCGCCAAGGCGGGCGGTAACTATTTGTCCTCCCAGCTGATCAGCCGCGAGGCCAAGCGCAACGGCTTCGCCGAGGGGTTGGCGCTGGATGTGAACGGCTACCTGAGCGAAGGGGCGGGGGAGAACCTGTTTCTGGTGAAGAACGGCGTGCTGTTTACCCCGCCCGCTACCGCCGCCATCCTGCCCGGGATCACCCGCGACACCATCATGACGCTGGCCCGCGATCTCGGTTACGAGGTGCGCGAGCAGGCGCTGCCCCGCGAGGCGCTCTATGTGGCGGACGAGATCTTTATGACCGGCACCGCTGCCGAGGTGACCCCGGTGCGCTCCGTCGATCGAATGAAGGTGGGCGCTGGCAGCCGTGGCCCGGTGACCGAGCTGCTGCAGAACGCCTTCTTCGGCCTGTTCAATGGCAAGACCGAAGACAAGTGGGGTTGGCTGACGCCCGTCAACGACTGATGAGAGAGGGGAGGCGCTGTGCCTCCCCGAGTCGCTTCCGGTCAGGGCACTGCGCGGTGCCCTCACCAGGATCGATTCCCGATCCGAGAGTCACTTTTTCATTTCCAGAGTTAATGAGCCCGCTGGGCATTCAGGGAGTAGAGACATGCCGAAGTTGAGATCCGCCACCACCACCCACGGACGTAACATGGCCGGGGCCCGCGCCCTGTGGCGTGCCACCGGAATGACCGATCAGGATTTCGGCAAGCCCATCATCGCCGTGGTCAACTCCTTCACCCAGTTCGTACCGGGCCACGTCCACCTCAAGGACTTGGGGCAACTGGTGGCCCGCGAGATCGAAGCTGCCGGCGGGGTGGCCAAAGAGTTCAACACCATCGCCGTGGATGACGGCATCGCCATGGGCCACGGCGGCATGCTCTACTCCCTGCCATCGCGGGAGCTGATCGCCGATTCGGTGGAGTACATGGTCAACGCCCACTGCGCCGACGCCATGGTCTGCATCTCCAACTGCGACAAGATCACCCCGGGGATGCTGATGGCGGCCCTGCGCATCAACATTCCGGTGATCTTCGTCTCCGGCGGCCCGATGGAAGCGGGCAAGACCAAGCTCTCCGACCAGATCATCAAACTGGATCTGGTGGACGCCATGATCCAGGGCGCCGATCCCAAGGTGTCGGACGCCCAGAGTGAACAGGTGGAGCGCAGCGCCTGCCCCACCTGCGGCTCCTGTTCCGGCATGTTTACCGCCAACTCCATGAACTGTCTGACCGAGGCGCTCGGCCTCTCCCAGCCGGGCAACGGCTCCATGCTGGCGACCCACGCCGATCGCGAGCAGCTGTTCAAGCTGGCGGGCCAGCGCATCGTGACTTTGGCCAAGCGCTGGTATGAGCAGGATGACGAGACCGCCCTGCCGCGCAATATCGCTACCAAGGCAGCGTTCGAGAACGCCATGGCGCTCGATATCGCCATGGGCGGCTCCACCAATACCGTGCTGCACCTGCTGGCGGCGGCGCAGGAGGCCGGGGTCGACTTCACCATGGCCGACATCGATCGCATGTCACGCAAGGTGCCGCAGCTCTGCAAGGTGGCGCCCTCCACCCAGAAATACCACATGGAAGATGTGCACCGTGCCGGTGGCGTAGTGGCCATCCTGGGTCAGCTGGAAAAAGCGGGTCTGGTGCATGGGGATACTCGCACCGTGCTGGGTTGCTCCCTCGTCGAACAGCTCGATGAATATGACGTCAGCCGTCAGCCGAGCCAGGAGGTGGTGGACTTCTACCGCGCCGGCCCGGCCGGCATCCGCACCACCAAAGCGTTCAGTCAGGATTGCCGCTGGCCAGAGCTGGATCTGGACCGCGCCGAAGGGTGCATCCGCTCGCTGGATCACGCCTACAGCCAGGAGGGCGGCCTTGCCGTGCTTTCCGGCAACCTCGCGGTCAACGGGGCCATCGTCAAGACTGCCGGGGTAGATGAGGAGAACCTCACCTTCCGTGGCCCGGCCCGGGTGTTTGAGAGTCAGGAGAGCGCGGTGAGCGGCATCCTCGACGGCACCGTGAAAGCGGGCGAGGTGGTAGTGATCCGCTACGAAGGGCCGAAAGGGGGCCCCGGCATGCAGGAGATGCTCTACCCCACCACCTATCTGAAATCCATGGGACTCGGCAAGGCGTGCGCCCTGATCACCGATGGCCGCTTCTCCGGCGGCACCTCGGGCCTCTCCATCGGCCACGTCTCGCCGGAGGCGGCTTCCGGCGGCACGATCGGTCTGGTGGAGGATGGCGACATCATCAGTATCAACATCCCGGCCCGCAGCATGGTGCTGGAGGTGGCCGACAGCGTGCTGGCCACCCGCCGTGTCGCCGTCGAAGCCCGTGGCTGGAAGCCGCTCGATCGCCAGCGTCAGGTCTCCTTTGCCCTGCGCGCCTACGCCATGTTCGCCACCAGTGCCGACAAGGGTGCGGTGCGCGATCGTTCGATGCTGGGGGAATAAATCATGGTCTCTGCGGCGGATTATCTACGCAAGGTGCTGCTCTCCCCCGTCTATGAGGCGGCGCGGGTGACCCCTTTGCAAACCCTGAAGAAACTCTCCGAACGGCTCGGCAATCACGTCAGCCTGAAGCGGGAGGACCTGCAACCGGTCCACTCCTTCAAGCTGCGCGGTGCCTACCACAAGATCGCCACCCTCACCGAGGAGCAGAAGGCGCGCGGCGTCATCGCCGCCTCTGCCGGCAACCACGCGCAAGGGGTTGCCCTGTCGGCCGCCAAGCTCGGCATCAAGGCGATCATCGTGATGCCCAAGACCACGCCGGACATCAAGATCGACGCGGTGCGCCGTCAGGGCGGCAACGTCATGCTGTTTGGCAACAGCTTCGACGAGGCCTACGGCGAGAGCCGCCGCCTCGCCGAGTTGGAGGGCTACACCCTGATCCCGCCGTTTGACGACGTCGAGGTGATCGCCGGGCAGGGCACCATCGGCAAGGAGCTGCTGGAGCAGGATACCCACCTTACCCACGTCTTCGTGCCGGTGGGTGGCGGCGGACTGGCCGCCGGGGTGGCGGTCTATATCAAGCAGCTGCTGCCGGATGTGAAGGTGATCGGGGTGGAGGCTGAAGGGTCTGCCTGTCTCAAGGCCGCGCTGGCGGCCGGCGAGCCGGTCAATCTGGAGCGGGTCTCGCTATTTGCCGACGGGGTGGCGGTTAAGCGCATCGGCGAGGAGACCTTCCGGCTGTGCAACCAGTATCTGGACGAGGTGGTGACCGTCTCCAACGACCAGATCTGCGCCGCGCTGAAAGACATTTTCGACGACTGCCGCGCCATCGCCGAGCCCTCGGGCGCCCTGTCGCTGGCCGGCCTCAAGGCCTACAGCGAGCGGGAGCAGGTCAAGGGGGGCCGGATGGCGGCCATTTTGTCCGGTGCCAACGTCAACTTCCACAGCCTGCGTTACGTGTCGGAGCGCTGCGAGATCGGCGAGAAGCGCGAGGGCATGCTGGCGGTGACCATCCCCGAGCGCAAGGGGGCCTTCCTCGACTTCTGCCGTCAGCTCGGGCCGCGCATGGTGACCGAGTTCAACTATCGCTATGCGGATGCCGAGCAGGCGTCGCTGTTCGTCTCGGTGCGCCTCACCGGCGGTGACGAGGAGCTGGGCCAGATCATCGATCAGCTCGGTGGCAACGGCTATCCGGTGGTCAACATGACCGAGAGCGAGCTGGCCAAGAACCACGTGCGTTACATGATTGGCGGCCGCCCGGCCCGGCCCCTTGGTGAGCGCCTTTACAGCTTCAAGTTTCCGGAGCAGCCTGGCGCTCTGATGCGTTTCCTCGAGACCCTCGGCTGTCGCTGGAACATCAGCCTGTTCCACTACCGCAACCACGGTGCCGACTACGGCCGGGTGCTCTGCGCCTTCGAGCTGCCGGACGAGGACGTGGCCGCTTTCCACGACTACCTGCGCGAGATTGGCTACGGCTGGAAAGAGGTAAGCAACGATCCCGCCTACCGGTTGTTCCTGGCCAGTTGAGCAAGAGGGTTGCTACGACCAGTCCAGAGGGAGGTGCCATGCCTCCCTTTTTTATATGTCGGGCGTAGAGAAGTTATTGCAGGGTAACCCCTGCCCATGGTTTTACTGACAAAACAATGTGAACCGCTGTGCTGGCGATTTTTACGCCGGATATTGCAGGCAAGCTCACACTCCTGATGGGCTGGTCATTTGAGGCTGCCTTCGGATGGGATACCCTGATCGGCGGAGAGGCCGCCTGACGGCTTCACACAGGGAGAGTGCGCACTCAGGCGCCCATAACGACTTATTGCAGAGGCAAAAATATGAATAAATCCATGCTTGCCGTGTTGGTCAGCGGTTTGCTGGCGGCCGGCGCCGTTCACGCCGCCGCTCAGGACAATACCTGGTATGTCGGTGGCAAGGCCGGTTGGTCCAACTATTACGGTGTTGATCATAACCAGTATGCCGAGTCGATAGCCCAGACGCTGGGCAATACCAGCGAGAACACGGACGATCTGGGACTGGGTCTGTTTGCCGGTTATCAGCTCAACCCCAATCTGGGTTTCGAGTTGGGTTATGACTGGCTTGGCAAATACGATACGACCTCGGGTACCGGCGCCAATACCCTCAACACCGAAGCCAAGAGCCAGATGATTCAGGCCACCATGAAGATCAGCTTCCCGGCAACGAATGTGCTCGATCTTTATGGCCGACTGGGCGGTGCTTATGCCTGGACTGAAAGTGAACTCAGCTTCGCCAATGTCAGCGAGACCGGTAAAAAGCATGGTGCCGCCTTTGTCGGGGCGCTGGGTGCCGAATACGCCATCGATCGTGACTGGGCCGCCCGTCTGGAGTACCAGTACACCACGCCGCTGGGGGATGCCTCTCTCGATCGCTCCGGCATCGAGCTGGATAACGGCCTGATCTCGTTCGGCATGCTCTATCGTTTCGGTCAGCAAGGGGGTGAGGTTGCTGTGCCGGCGCCCGCTCCGGCTGCTGAACCGGCTCCGGCTGTGGTGGTGGAACCCAAGACCTTCAGCCTGAGTTCCGATGTGCTGTTCGAGTTCAACAAAGCGACCCTGAAACCGGCTGCCAATCAGGCGCTCGATACCCTGTTCGGCCAGATTGTGGCGGCCAATCCGAAAGATGGTGTCGCAACTGTCATCGGTTATACCGACCGTATCGGCTCCGACAACTACAACCTGGCTCTTTCCGAGAAGCGGGCCCAGAGCGTGGCCAGCTATCTGGTATCCAAAGGTTTGTATGCCGACAAGGTGCGGGTCGAGGGGCGTGGCAAGGCCAATCCGGTCACTGGCAGCAGCTGTGCCAGCAGCTCCAAGCAGGAGCTGATCGCCTGTCTGGCTCCGGATCGTCGGGTTGAAATCCATCTGGAAGGGGTTTCCCAGCCGGCGCAGTGATGCTGTGGCAGAGATGGGATTCGAGAAGAACGGGAGGCCAGGCCTCCCGTTTTCTATGGTCAGCGTGATCGGATGGTGGTGGCGCAGACCTGGGTTGCCAACATCATGAGCTATCGAATCTTTTCCTAATAGGAATAGTTATTATATTTCCAAGAAATTACAGGATAAAAAAATAGAATTAAACTTTGCGCCTGAAGATCCTTTTGGTTAGAATCTCTGCGTGTTATCAATAGACAGGTAAATATTATGGACTGCGACAGTTGTAGCCGATTGCAAATCGCGATGCGGGTTTACCAGAGCTGAGGCCGAATATTTTATCTTCTCTCTCACTCTGATTGCTCGAATCACAAGCATAGAGTGCAGCATCTATATGAGTCAGCATCGACTCTCACAACCTCTTCATCCCGCCTTCATCAGGGATTTCGGTTGTAAATCTGGATCGTTCCGCTCATCTGCGAGCCATGCGCGCCTCGCGACCCCTGCAATTGAACGCTTCATCACATACTCCCGGTGCCCGTCAGGGCCGTCACAGCGTTGGAACCATGTATCTGTGTCGTGGTCGGGAAGGGATCAAGCGTAAAATAACAAGATGGATAATTTCATATTGAAAACTATTTCGTTTTCGATAGGACAGGTTTCAAATTAAAATAATTGACGTGATTGATTAATATAATTCGGTCGTAACAAGGGTTGCATCGAAATATTTCCATGGGTGTGGTTTTCTCCGATATACGTACCCGCCAGAAATCACTGATACTATTTCCTGCCCGCATCCCGTTATTTCAAGCTGTCGTAATCCTTATTTTCTTTATGGATGTATGCCGCTCTGGTTGCGGGATCACCGTATTGGTAGGTCGATAATGCAGACCCATGGCCATGCCTGCCAACGACAGTGTGTATCGCTGTCTATGGTATGTCCGGCCCTATCTCCACCCCACTCGGAGGATATCGTATGACCGAAGAGCCCAAACCTCGACCCTCGGGGTCCATACCTCTCCACGCCTGACCCCCCTGCGGGTAACAGGATATGGAGTCCTGACCCCTGATCTGACCCGACTATGCCAGTGAGCGCGACGGTAGACGTTTGTCTGACGGGCCGCCCCGTGCACGCCAGTTGAGCGTGCCGGCAACGCATCGGGTTTACTGCCTTCGATATCAGTACTGACGCCAGGCCTGGCCCGCGACAGGGCCCTGCTGCAAGCGAAAATCAGGATTTAAAGTTATGAAGCAACAACATACTGCCAGCCGGCACAAGCAACAGGGGTTCGTCGCCCCGGGCCGTGCCAATGAGAAGCTCTCCTCCCGGGTGCTCGACGAGGCCGACAAGTCTCTCGAATACACCCTTACTGCCGTGCGCGGCAATATTGATGGCCTTACCGCGACCGAGGCTGCCAACCGTCTGGTCCAGTTTGGCCCCAACGAGGTGACCCACGACAAGCCGCCCCATCCATTGATCCAGCTGCTGCAGGCGTTCAAAAACCCGTTTGTGATGGTCTTGATGGTGCTTGGGCTGGTCAGTTACGTGATGGACGTGCTGATGGCCGAGCCGGGTGATGAGGACTGGGTCAAGGTGATCATCCTCGGTGTCATGGTGGGCCTGAGCGGTCTGCTGCGCTTCTGGCAGGAGTACCGTTCGGCCAAGGCGGCCGAGGCGCTCAAGTCACTGGTGCGCAACACTGCCACTGTACAGCGTCGTCCCTCGCCGGGCGCTACCCCCCAGCGCAAGGAGGTGGCAATGACCGAGCTGGTGGCCGGAGACATAGTGCACTTGCAGGCGGGAGACATGATCCCCGCCGACATCAAGCTGATTGAATCCCGCGATCTCTTCATCAGCCAGGCGGTGCTGACCGGTGAAGCACTGCCGGTAGAGAAGTATGACACTCTGGGAGCTGTGGCCGAGAAGTCGGCAGACGGCAACAGCACAGGGGACGTGGGGTTGCTCGATCAGCCCAACATCTGCTTCATGGGCACCAACGTGGTGAGCGGTACAGCCAAGGCTGTGGTCGTGGCCACCGGCAGCGACACCTACTTCGGTTCGCTGGCCCGCAACGTGGTGAGCCACAAGCGCATCGAGACCAGTTTCGATCGCGGCGTCAACAGCGTCACCAGGCTGCTTATTCGTTTCATGCTGGTGATGGTACCCATCGTCTTTATGCTGAGTGGTATCAGCAGTGGTGACTGGATGTCTGCACTCACCTTCGCGCTGGCGGTGGCGGTGGGGCTCACCCCCGAGATGCTGCCGATGATCGTTTCTGCCAACCTGGCGCGGGGGGCGGTGGCCATGGCCAAGCGTAAGGTAGTGGTCAAGCGGCTCAACTCGGTGCAAAACTTCGGTGCCATGGACGTGCTCTGCACCGACAAGACCGGTACCCTGACCCAGGACAAGATCATCCTCGAGCACCACTACGACGTGCGTGGCAACCGGGACGACCGGATCCTGCAGTTGGCCTGGCTCAACAGTTATCATCAGAGCGGCATGAAGAATCTGATGGACATCGCCGTGATCGAGCACGCCGATGCACTGGGGGCTGGCTGCAAGCCGGCGGGTTACAGCAAGGTGGATGAGTTGCCGTTCGACTTCGTGCGCCGGCGCCTGTCGGTGATCGTACAGGATGAGCGTGGCCAGCAGCTGATGGTTTCCAAGGGAGCGGTCGAGGAGATGCTCTCCGTCTCCAGCCACATCGATGATGGCAAGCAGATCCGAGAGCTGGATGAGATTGAGCGCCGTACCTTGCTGCGTCGCAGTGAAGAGTACAACGCCGACGGTTATCGGGTGTTGATCGTGGCAACCCGAGAGATCCCGGCTGCCGAGTGCAAGCAGAGCTATCGCACCAGTGACGAGGTCAATCTGGTGGTGCGCGGTTTCCTCACCTTCTTCGATCCGCCCAAGGATTCAGCCGCACCGGCCATTCGTGCGCTGAACGACTATGGCGTAGCGGTAAAGGTACTGACCGGCGATAATCCTATCATTACCAGCAAGGTGTGTCGTGATGTTGGGCTGGAGCCCGGTGTACCGCTGCTCGGCAAGGATATCGAAGGAATGGATGACGTGGCGCTGTGCGAGGTGGTCAAGCAGACCACCATCTTCGCCAAGCTCACCCCGCTGCAGAAGTCGCGGGTGGTGAAGGCGCTGCAGGCCAACGGCAACACCGTCGGTTTCCTCGGTGACGGCATCAACGATGCGCCGGCGCTGCGGGATGCGGACGTGGGGATCTCGGTGGACAGCGGGGCCGATATCGCCAAGGAGACCGCCGACATCATCCTGCTGGAGAAGAGTCTGATGGTGCTGGAGGAGGGGGTGATCAAGGGGCGCGAGACTTTTGGCAATATCCTCAAGTACCTCAACATGACCGCCAGCTCCAACTTCGGCAACGTCTTCTCGGTGCTGGTGGCCTCCGCCTGGCTGCCATGGGCACCCATGCTGGCGATGCAGATGTTGATCCAGAACCTGGTGTATGACGTCTCCCAGATGCTGCTGCCCTGGGACAAGATGGATCCCGAGTTCCTCAAGCGGCCGCGCAAGTGGGAGGCGAGCAACATCAAGCGCTTCATGCTGTGGCTCGGCCCGACCTCGTCGGTGTTCGATATCAGCACCTACTGCCTGATGTGGTTCGTGTTCGGCGCCGGCGCTCTCTATGCCACTGCCAACGGCAGCATGGATCCGCTGGTCAACGGTCAGGCCATCATGAACTCCGGCTGGTTCATCGAGGGACTGGTGTCGCAGACCCTGGTGGTGCACATGTTACGTACCCGCAAGATCCCGTTCCTGCAGAGTACCGCTACCCTGCCGGTGCTGCTCTCCACCTCCATCGCTATCGCCATCGGCTGCTACCTGCCGTTCTCGCCGGTGGCGGAGCACTTCGGCTTCATCACCCTGGATGGGCCCAAGTACTTCATGTGGCTGGTGATTACCATGCTGGCCTACATGGGGCTGACCCAGACCATCAAGAGCATCTACATCAAGCGCCACGGCCAGTGGTTCTGATGCGGATCTAGTGGAAGCGCCGGTATGATAGCGGCGCGACAGAAAAAAGAGAGCCAGCCCGCACAAGCGGACTGGCTCTCTCTATTTGGTGTGACCTGACTCCCTTGTTGGAGAGTACCGGTCTGTGGCTTATAGCTTGAACAGCGGACGCAGGCGGATGCCGATCAGGCTGCCGGCGAGGGCCATCAGCATCCAGACCCAGCCGTGCAGGCTGCCTGAGGCGGTACCGTCGAAGAAGCCGCCGAGGTTGCAGGCGCTGTACATGGCGCCCATCCCCATCAGCAGGCCGCCGATGATGGAGGCCAGGCTGTTGCCGAGCCGCATCGGGGCGAAGGTGCCGCCACCGCTGATGCAGCGCGCCAGCATGGCCCCCAGAATGCCGAGCCAGAACATGCCAACCATGGGGTTGATGAAGAGCGGTTGGGCCAGCTTGGGGTGGCCCTCGAACAGGCCGAACAGGGAGGCACCGCGCAGCGCCATGTCATAGACGGCGCCGGTGATGGTCCAGGCCGAGCCGTGCAGGGCGACGACAGTGGAGTTGAGTATGGCGATGATGATGCCGCCGGTCAGCACGGTGAAGCGGCCATCGCGCCAGAACAGGTTGCCGCCGCTGAAGAGGGGCTTGAGCTCGCCGGTACGTTTGAGCTCGCTCTTGCGAAACAGCAGGAACAGCGCGGCGACCAGCGCCAGGTTGAGCAGCATGCCGCTCCAGATATTGCCGGTCAAATCCTTGGCCAGCACCACATGGCTGGAGAAGGTGGCCTCCAGTTCGGGGCGGAACTGGTTGCTGATCAGGGTGCCGATGCCGTAGCAGAGCAGCACCAGCCAGAAGCGGGGTTGCCCCTCGCCGCAGCAGTAGAGGGTGCCGGTGGCGCAGACGCCTGCCAGCTGCATGCCGATGCCGAACAGGAAGGCGCCGACGATGAAGGGAATGCCGATGGCCATCACGTTGCCCACCATGGCATCGCCAAACAGGGCGTGGCTAAAGGAGAGGAAGCAGGTGAACAGCAGAATTTCGATGGCGATGGTAAGCAGGTGAACCCGCACATAGTAGCTGTTGCGCTTGGTCAGCATCTCGCGCCAACCGAACACGATACCGAAGCGGCTGAAGGAGAGGGTGAAGCCGAAGCCGAATCCGATCAGGGCCATCAAAGCCCATTTCATACCAAAGGTGTTGCCGAGCCAGAGTAACGCTCCCCCCGCGATTGCCACGATGGGGAGCGACCATTTTCGATTCATGCCTGTTGATCCTTATAGCTGGATGAAGAATTGGGAGTGCGGATCCTATTCCCACATTGAGTCCAAGGCTACCGGTTTAACAGGCCAGGAGGCGAGAAAATGGCATATCGCTTATGACTACTTTGTTATCTACGGATTTGATTTTGAAAGCTTTATATTGCTCGTTGCAGCGGGTCGCTTGCCGTTGCGCAGCCCATCGAGCGTGAAGATCAGCAGTGCGCTCCAGATACAGGCGAAAGTGAGAGCCTTGTCCATTGCCAGCTCCTCGCCGTAGAGAGTGACCGCGAGGATGAACATCAGGCTGGGGCCTATGTACTGGAAGAAGCCCAGGGTGGATAGCTTGAGCCGGGTCGCAGCGGCGGTGAAACAGAGCAGGGGGGCTGTGGTGACGGCGCCTGCAGCGATCAGCAGCAGGTTGAGGTGCCAGTCATTCTGGGTGAGGTGGCTGGTGGGGCTGTCGGCAAATCCCCACAGATAGATGGCTGCCGGTGGCAGCATGATCATGGTTTCGATCAGCAGGCCGGTAAGTGCATCGAGGGCCAGCTTTTTGCGCACCAGACCATAGATGGCGAAGCTCGACGCCAGCACCAGTGCAATCCAGGGCAGGGAGCCAAAGGCGATGAGCTGGATCGCCACTCCGGCAAAGGCCAGCGCCACCGCCCACCACTGCAGCCGGCGCAGTTTCTCGCTCAGAAACACCATCCCCAGCAGCACGTTGAACAGCGGGTTGATGTAGTAGCCGAGGCTGGCATCCAGCATGTGCCCGTTGTTGATGGCCCAGATAAACAGCAGCCAGTTGCCGCCAACGGTGACCGAGGTAAACGCCAGGGTGAGCAGCACTTTTGGCTGACGCAGCACGGCCTGCACCTTGTGCCACTGGCGGCCTGCCAGGGTGAGCACCATCAGCAGCACGCAGGACCAGATCATCCTGTGGGTCAGAATTTCGGCAGCCGGGACGGCAGAGATGGTTTTGAAATAGATGGGGGCTATGCCCCAAAGGGTATAGGCGCACAGGGCGTAGATGACGCCCTGGCGCTGGATCTGTTGCGGCATGCGGATGACCTTTACTGATGCGTTGGATGCGGGAAAACATCGCAAAAAATCAGTGTAGCGATCCTTTATCGAGGAAAGAAGCGAATAAACGAAGTTTGAGAATACGGTTGGAAGCGGGTCATCCTTTGCCGCGACGGATCTTGTCGACGTCCATCAACAGCCACAACATCAGAGCGATGGCAGAGATCCAGGGGCCCCAGGTCACGTAGGCCTCGCCGTGCCCCAGCACGAAAAACAGCAGGGGCAACCCGATCACCAGAAAAAGTACGCTTCCCAGAAAAAATAGCATTTTTGTCTTTATATTTAATGGCTTGCTTATTTGATGATTATATCGATTGTGCTGCCTGATGGAAGGCCAAAATGCAAAAGGGGGGATTTATCCCCCCTTGCTGATGATGATGGCTATTTATACCCTTATTCGAGCTGGATCCAGGTACTTTTCAGCTCGGTGTACTTCTCCAGCGCGTGCAGCGACTTGTCGCGACCGTTACCGGACTGCTTGAAGCCGCCAAACGGCATGGTCATGTCGCCGCCATCCCAGTTGTTGACGAACACGGTGCCGGCGCGCAGGGCGCGGGAGCCCTTCACCGCCTTGTTGAGATCCGCTGTCCAGATCGCCGCCGCCAGCCCGTAGTCGGTGTCGTTGCCAAGGGCGATGGCTTCTTCCAGCGTGTCGAAGCCGGTCACCGCCAGCACAGGGCCGAAAATCTCCTCGCGGAAGATACGCATCTGCGGGGTTACCTCATCGAAGATGGTGGGCTCGATATAGAAGCCGCCGCTCTCAAGATTGGTGCGTTTGCCCCCCAGTAGCAGCTTGGCCCCCTCCTGCTTGCCAATCTCGACATAGCGCAGCACCTGCTCCATCTGGATGTGATCTACCATGGCGCCGATGCGGGTAGCGGGGTCGAGCGGGTTGGCCGAGATCCATTCGCGGGCGTGGGCCAGCAGCCTTTCCATAAACTGCGGCTTGATGCTGTTTTGCACCAGCAGCCGGGAGGCGGCGGTGCACACCTCGCCCTGGTTGTAGAAGATGGCGCTGGCCGCGCTTTTGGCGGCGGCGTCCAGATCCGGCGCATCCGCCAGTATGATGTTGGGGCTCTTGCCGCCGCACTCCATAAAGGCGCGCTTGAGGTTGGACTTGCCGGAACACTCCACCAGGTGCTTGCCGATTTTGGTGGAGCCGGTGAAGGTGATGCAATCCACATCCATGTGCATGGCCAGCGCTTCGCCCACGGTATGGCCAAAGCCGGGCAGTACGTTGAACACGCCGTCAGGAATGCCGGCCTCCTTGGCCAGACCTGCGATACGCAAGGCGGTCAGGGGGGACTTTTCGGAAGGTTTGAGAATGACCGAGTTGCCGGTAGCGAGCGCCGGCCCCAGCTTCCAGCAGGCCATCACCAGCGGGAAGTTCCATGGCACGATGGCGGCGACCACCCCGAGCGCTTCGCGGGTCACCAGCGCCAGGGCGGATTCCTCGACCGGAGCGACCTGATCGTAGATCTTGTCGATAGCCTCGGCGTTCCAGGCGATGCAGTTGGCTGCAGCAGGGGCATCGTATCCCATGGCATCGCCGATGGGCTTGCCCATGTCCAGCGACTCCAGCAGTGCCAGCTCCACCTTGTTGAGACGCATCAGTTCGGCGAAGCGCTGCATGATCAGCTTGCGCTGTTTCGGCGCCATGCCGCTCCAGCGCTTGTCATTGAAGGCTTTACGAGCGGCCTGTACCGCCAGTTCGGCATCGGCGGCATCGCACGCTGCTACCCTGGTCAGCAGCTTGCCGTTGGCCGGGTTGATACAGTCGAAGGTGGCACCATTGACGGCATCCCGATAGCTACCGTTGATAAAGGCTTGTGAGGGCAGGGTCAGATGGGCGGCCTTGTGTTGCCACTGGGCCAGGGTCAGGTCACTCATGTTCACTCCTTGAACCGGCAAAAGTCATTGTCCGCGTATCAATATGCTAAACATCCGGCCACTTGTAAATCCACTTTGTAACAATTCATTAAACATTGGTGACTGGCTGACCCCTTATCACCCAGTTAGAAACTGGCGGGAGTATTGGCCGAAATCAATACGCACTCCTGCCCGCCCACATTGCGAAAACGGTGGGGAGTGCGGCTGTCGAAGTAGTAGCCATCGCCCGGTGTCAGCAGGTAGATCTGCTCGCCCACGGTCACTTCAACCTCGCCCTTGATGACGATGCCGCACTCTTCACCCTCGTGGCTCAGCATGTCGTCGCCGGTATCGGCGCCCGGTGGCAATACTTCCTGCATCATGCCGATAGCGCGGTTGGCGCGGCTGTGGCCCACCAGTCGATAGCTGATGGGATGCGTGCCGAGATCAGGCATGTCGGCGGCGCGGAAGATCACTTCGGAGTCCATTTCAGTCTCTTCGGTAAAGAAGCTGGCCAGTGACATGGGGATCCCTTCCAGCACCTTGCGCAGGGAGGCAACTGACGGGCTCACCTGATTCTTTTCGATCTGGGAGATGAATCCGTTGGTCACGCCCGAACGTTTGGCCAGCTCACGCTGGGAGAGGGCCGCCTTGGTGCGAACCGCCTTGAGACGGTGACCGATATCCATCGATAGACACTCCTTGACTGTTTACTATTATTAAATTTGTGTTAAATATCTTATACCACCCTGTAGAGCCATCTAGCTAGGGGTGGCATCAGACAGGGCGATCATGAGCCCTTTTTTATGGATTCAGGTGTTTAATTTAATGGGCAATAGCCAATAGTTGCTAAACACCTTAAGGATGAGGTGACCATGAAACCGATCAGCGACATCAATACCCCCTCCGACATGTCCGCTTTCTGGATGCCGTTCACCGCCAACCAGCAGTTCAAGGCGGCGCCGCGCATCCTGAAGTCGGCAGAGGGGATGTATTATCACTCAGAGGATGGCCGCAAGATACTGGATGGCACTGCCGGACTCTGGTGTTGCAACGCGGGCCATGGTCGGCGCGAGATTGCCGAGGCGGTCTCCCAGCAGATTTCCCACCTCGATTTTGCCCCCACCTTTCAGATGGGCCACCCCCTGCCGTTCGAGCTGGCTAACCGGCTGGTGGAGATCGCTCCCCAGGGCTTTGGCCATGTCTTCTACACTAACTCCGGCTCAGAATCGGTCGATACCGCGCTCAAAATCGCACTGGCCTGGCAGCGGGCCCGTGGTCAGGGCACCCGTACCCGGTTGATTGGCCGCGAGCGGGGCTACCATGGCGTCGGTTTTGGCGGCATCTCGGTGGGGGGCATTCCCGGTAATCGCAAGTGGTTTGGCTCCCTGTTGACCGGGGTGGATCATCTACCCCATACCCTCAATATCGCCAAGAATGCCTTCACCAAAGGACTGCCCGAGGAGGATGTGGCGCTGGCCGACGAGCTGGAAAAGATCGTCTTTCTGCACGATGCCAGCAATATCGCGGCGGTGATCGTCGAGCCCATCGCTGGTAGTACCGGCGTGCTGATGCCGCCCAAAGGCTACCTCAAGCGGCTGCGCGAGATCTGTACCAAACACGGCATCTTGCTGATTTTTGACGAGGTGATCACCGGTTTCGGTCGCCTCGGCTCCCCCTTTGCCGCACAGGAGTTCGATGCCATCCCCGACATGATCACCTGCGCCAAGGGGCTCACCAACGGCGCTATCCCCATGGGAGCTGTGCTGGTGCAAAAGCATATTTATGACGACATGATGGCGGCAGGCAAAGGAGCCATCGAGCTGTTCCACGGCTACACCTACTCCGGCCACCCGGTGGCTGCCGCTGCCGGTCTCGCGACCCTCGAGATCTATCGCAACGAGAACCTGCTTAGCCGCGCCGCGGATCTGGCGGGCTACTGGGAGGAGGCGGCCCATTCGCTGAAGGGCTGCAAGCATGTGAAGGATGTGCGCAACTACGGGCTGGTGGCCGGTATCGAACTTGAATCCATGCCGGATGCGCCGGGCAAGCGCGCCTATGAGGTGTTTGTCCGCTGCTTCGAGAAGGGGGCGCTGATCAGGGTGACCGGCGACATCATCGCTCTGTCGCCACCTCTCATCATCGAGCGCAGCCAGATCGATGATCTCTTCACCCTGCTGCAGGATGCCCTGCAGGCACAACCCTAACCCATTTGATGGCCCCGCACTGGCGGGGCCTTGCGTTGTTTTGCTCAGCGCATTTACCACATCAGTTATCACGGAGGATACATGACATACAGGGTCAGCAACTTCATCAACGGCCAGCCGCAGGAGAGTCGTAGCGAGCGCCAGGGCGCCATCTTCAACCCAGCCTGCGGCAAGCAGCAGGGAAGCGTCGGGCTTTCCAGCGCCGCCGAGTGTCAGGAGGCGATCGCCATCGCCGAGCGTGCCTTTGCCGACTGGTCGCAAACCCCGCCGCTGGTGCGGGCTCGGGTCTTTTTCCGCTTCAAAGAGTTGATGGAGCAGCACAGGGACGAGCTGGCCGAGCTCATCAGCCGCGAGCACGGCAAAGTCTTCTCCGATGCGCAGGGTGAGTTGACCCGCGGGTTGGAGGTGGTGGAGTTTGCCTGCGGCATTCCCCATCTGCTCAAGGGGGAGCACTCCCTCAACGTCGGTCGCGGGGTAGACAGCTACTCCATGATGCAGCCGGTCGGGGTCTGCGCCGGTATCACGCCGTTCAACTTCCCGGCCATGGTGCCGCTCTGGATGTTCCCGGTCGCCATCGCCTGCGGCAATACCTTTATTCTCAAACCCTCCGAGAAGGATCCCTCGCTCTCGCTGCGGATGGCCGAGCTGCTCAAGGAGGCCGGTCTGCCGGACGGGGTGCTCAACGTGGTGAACGGTGACAAGGAGGTGGTGGATGTGCTGCTGACCGACCCGCGGGTCGGCGCCGTGTCGTTTGTCGGCTCCACCCCCATCGCCCAGTACATCTATGCCACCGCCTCGGCCCACGGCAAGCGAGTGCAGGCGCTGGGCGGCGCCAAGAACCATATGGTGGTGATGCCGGATGCTGATCTCGATCAGGCGGTCTCAGCTCTGATGGGGGCTGCTTATGGGGCGGCGGGCGAGCGCTGCATGGCCATTTCGGTAGCCGTGGTAGTGGGTGACGAGACCGCCGATGCCTTGGTAGCCAAACTGACACCGCTCGTTGAGAAGCTGCGGGTGGGCCCGGGGCTGGGCCAGAGCCCGGAAAACGAGATGGGGCCGCTTATCAGCAAGGAGCATCTGGCCAAGGTGCGCGGTTATGTGGATCAGGGGGTGGCCGAAGGGGCCGCGCTGCGGGTCGATGGCCGCACGCTGAACCACGAAGAGGGGTACTTTATTGGTGGCTGCCTGTTTGACGAGGTGACGCCAGAGATGCGGATCTACCGCGAGGAGATCTTCGGCCCCGTGCTCTCCATCGTGCGGGTGCCGGACTACGAGACGGCACTGCGACTCATCAACGAGCATGAGTACGGCAATGGCACCGCCATCTTTACCTGCGACGGCGACACCGCGCGGGACTTCACGGCGCGGGTACAGGTCGGTATGGTAGGGGTGAACGTTCCCATTCCGGTGCCGATGGCGTTTCACAGCTTTGGTGGCTGGAAGCGCTCCATCTTCGGGCCGCTCAACATGCACGGACCGGACGGGGTTCGCTTCTATACCCGGATGAAGACGGTAACGGCGCGCTGGCCCCAGAGCCTGCGCAGTGGTGCCGAGTTCTCTATGCCAACCATGAAGTGATGAGCTCAGGGCTCACCAGCATGATTTGATTCTCTTGCCCCCGCAGATCGCTAGTCTGCGGGGGCACTTCTGTAAAGGAGCAACAGATGCGATTGGGAATTCTCGATTGTGACCGGCTGGATCCCGATCTGGCGGATCGTTTTGGCCCCGTCTACTCCGAGATGTTTATCAGGGGGTTTCAGCCGCTGGCACCCGAGCTGGAGTTTCGGGTCTGGTCAGCCATCGATGGCGAGTTGCCGGAGGATCTGCATGAGTGCACTGCCTGGCTCATCACAGGTTCGCGCCACGATGCCTACAGCGATATCCCCTGGATCCAGGCACTGCGCGGCTGGATCCGCCGTGCCCATGATGCCGACGTCAAGCTGGCCGGGATCTGTTTTGGTCATCAGGTGATCGCCCAGGCGCTGGGGGGCGAAGTGGTGAAGTCTACCAAGGGGTGGGGACTGGGAGTGTCGGTGCACCCCATGTTGGCTGATGAGCCCTGGATGGCGCCGTCTCGTGATCAGATCCGTATTCTGGCCAGTCATCAGGATCAGGTGGCCCTGCTGCCACCCGGAGCGACCCGGCTGGCGGGCAACGATTTTTGCCCCAACTTCATGTTTCTGCAGGGGAACAACATAGTGGCCATTCAGGGACATCCGGAATTTTCGGTGGAGTACAACCGGGCGCTGATCGAACGGCGCCGTGGCCTGCTGCCCGACGAGCGTTACCAGAGCAGCCTCTCCTCGCTGGAGGGGGAGGTGGATTCGACCACCATGATGCAGTGGTTGCTGCAGTTTTTGGGGATCCTGCCGCTGCAGGCCGGCGCGGCCTGAGCCCGGTTTGTCAGCGACCCCCTTCGGGTGCTAGATTTTGTAGCAAAATGAAGGATCAAGCGCTGCGATGTCGGGATCGGATGATACACTGGCCGCCCTTTGTGGCGGCCTGTTTGTCTGGCGTGATCGCCGCACCAGCTTGAGAGGGTGAAGCCTTGAAACTACAGCAATTGAAGTACTTGATCGCGATCCGGGACCACAACCTCAACGTCTCGGTGGCGTCCGATGCGCTCTATACCAGCCAGCCCGGGGTCAGCAAGCAGATCGGCCTGCTGGAGAGCGAGCTGGGAGTGCGGATCTTCGAGCGCCGTGGCAAGCATCTGCACCGCATCACCCCGGTGGGCGAGGAGATCATCAAGTGTGCCGAGGCGATGCTCAATATCGAGAGCAAGATCAAGGCGATCTCCCGCGAGTATCTGGATCCGACCGTGGGCACCCTCAATATTCACACCACTCATACCATCGCCCGCTATCTGCTGCCCAAATCGGTTACCTACTTCACCAAGAAGTACCCCAAGATCTCGTTCCACCTCCATCCGGTGATGTCGGCGAGCAAGGAGCAGATCAGCAAGGGTTACTCCGATTTCTCCATCGTTGCCCACGAAATTGGCTTCGACAAGGAGCTGATCGCGCTGCCCGCCTACCTCTGGACCCTCTCTCTGGTGGTGCCGCAGGATCACCCTCTGGCCAAGGTGAAGAAGCCGACGCTGGAGCAGCTCTGCCACTACCCCATCCTCAGTTACGAGAGCGGAGCCACCGGTCGTCAGGTGCAGGATGAGGTGTTTCAGGCGGCGGGACTGACCCCGAGCTACTACATGACGGTGATGGATGCCGGGGTGATCAAGCGCTACGTGGAGTTGGGCTTTGGCATCGGCATCATCTCCTCGCTGGTGGCCAACGACACCGACAGCCCCGGGCTGGTCTCCATCAATCTGGAGCACCTGTTCAAGCCTTGCCCGGCCCAGATCTGCTTCAGCAAGAGTATTCTGCTGCAGAACTACATGTATGACTTCATCAGCTCCTTCTCGCCCCACCTCACCAAGGAGGTGATCCAGAGCGTGATGCAGCAGCCGACCCAGGCGCGCATCGACGAGCTGCTGGCCGGGGTGGAGCTGCCCATCTATTGATCCCGATCGGATTCCCGATCGCTGCCGGTTGTCTCTTCTGTCAGGCTGGGCTCTACTCGGGGTTCAGCCTGTCTCTTTTGGGCTATCTCCATCGTCCGAGGTCTCTATGTCCCGCATTCTGCTGCTTGCCAATCTCAACTGTGATCATGTGCTCTCCCTCTCCGAACCGCTGGTGGCGGGGGCCCGGCTGCAATATGTGGATCAGGGGCGCAGGTTGGGCGGTGGCGCAGCCAACACCGGCATCGGGCTGGTATGGGCGGGTCATGAGGTGACCATCGCCTCCCGCATCGGGCTGGACGAGACCGGCGACTGGCTGCTGGAGCAGGCGGCCGGTTACGGGCTGGATTGCAGCCATGTAGAGCGCTTTGGCGGCGAGACTGGCGAGCTGCTGATCCTGGTGGATTCCACCGGCGAGCGCACCATACTGCGCCGCCCGCGGCGTCCCGATCTGCCCGGTGATCTGCCGCTGGAGGGGATCGACTGCCTCTACGTGAACTATCCCGGTACCGCCATCATCAGCTACATGCGCCAGATGCTCGGCAAGAGCTTTGTGGTGGCCCAGTATCCCAAGGGTGGTCAAGCGCGCCGTCCCTGCCACGTGCTGGTGGCCTCCCGCTCCGATCTCGGCGAGGTGAGCGACCCCTGGCAACATGCCCGTCAGCTGGCGGGGGAGCAGCTCGAATGGCTGGTGTTGACCGAAGGCAAGGCGGGCGCAGTGGCCATCCATGGCGAGGAGCAGATCAGGGTCGCCGCCCGGCCGGTTTCGGTGGTTGATACCACGGGGGCAGGGGATGCCTTCGCTGGCGGATTGATCCATGGTCTGGCGCGAGGCATGGCCATCAAGGATGCGCTGCAGTGTGCGGTGGACTGGGGCGCATTTGCCGTCGCCTCCGAGAGTTCCATCCCCTCGGTCGCGCTGAAAAACTGGCTGAAACAGCCTCACTGACGCCCCGTTCATTCACTGTTCGAAGGGGGATTTCCCCTCTTGTGTGTTGGGGGCGGCGGCAAGGAATTTCGGGAAATTTAGCCGCCAGAATGGAGGCAAACGCCGGGCTAACCCGGCAAGTTTGCGATCAATCAAAGAAAGTGTCGATTTATGTGCATCTTCATCGACACCCGGTTGTGCTGCTCTTAACCTTGTCACTCCGCAACTCAGATTAAGAGACAGGCCCCCTCTGGTGGACAGAGGCAAACCGGTTGTCTCCTGCCTCTTAGCTCAATGTTGTCGTCCTGATTCCTGGCTTGTAGTAAGAGGCAAGTGCGACCATGCAACTGACACGATTTACCGACTACGCCCTGCGTACCCTGACCTTCCTGGCGGTGCAGCCGGGCGATCGCCTGTCGACCATTACCGAAGTGGCCGATACCTTCGGCATCTCTCGCAACCACGTGGTCAAGATAGTGCACCAGCTCGGCATCAAGGGGTACATCGAGACGGTGCGTGGCAAGCATGGCGGTATTCGGCTCGGTCGCTCCGCAGTCTCCATCAACCTGCGCGATGTGGTGATGGACATGGAGCATGTGCTCTGTCCGGTCGACTGCAAGCGTGAGAACTGCCGTCTCTCCGGCGGCTGCCGCATTCAGGGCATCCTGCGCCGCGCCATGAACGCCTTCCTCGAAGTGCTGGGTGAGTACACCCTGGCCGATGCGGTGCGCGATCCGACCCGTCTCTGTCACCTGCTGGGCATTGAGCAGGAGTCCATTCTGGCGATGGCCTGACCGGCAGAAAACAAGAACAGATATAAAAGCAAAAGGGGCCAGCTGGCCCCTTTTGCTTTTCAGCGACTACCCGGCTGGCGGATCAGGGTGATGGCGCCGTGCAGACAGGCTAGGCCGCAGGCACCGCAGCCATTGCAGGCATCCATATTGACGTTGATGCCGTCGGCGGTGGCCTTGATCGCCTGCTGGGGGCAGGCATCTTCACAGAGCAGGCAGTAGAAGCCCTGCCGTGCCTGACAGCTCTCCTCGATCTGGACCCGGGTCTGCACCTGACGGCCCAGTTGCAAGTCGAGTGCTCCGGTCGGACAGGCTCTGGCGCAGCTGCCGCAGTAGCTGCACTGACCGCATGAGAGGTCGAGCACCGGCGTACCGGAGATCGGGGTGTCGTCGTATTCGGGCTGGCTGGCCGGTTTGAGCAGACCGCGCGGGCAGGCCTTGAAACACTCGCCGCAGCGGCTGCAGAGGGAGAGGTACTGGGACTCCTCGATGGCCCACGGCGGGCGCGCTTCATGGCAAACCACGGCGGGCTTGCGGGAAGCTTGCCAACCTTGTGTCAGCCAACGGAGGAAATAGTGAGTCATGCTCGCCCCTGATACCTATTAGGGGTTAATTTTATCGAAGTTTCGGCAAGCAGGCCAGAGAATAGCGGCCGCCAGGATCGCAAGGGCTGTTGCCCTTGTGTAAGCTAGGCGGGTCTTTTTACGTGGTTGAATGAAAACATATGTGGCTATTTCTCTGGCGTGCGTCCCTGCTCTATATCTTTCCCCTGCTGATGTGGGGCTACTGCCGCATCAAGGGCATCGAGTTCGCCGAGCTCGATACCGGGGTCAACAGCCACAAGTGGGTGGTGCTGGCCGCTTACCTTCTCTATGTGGTGCTCTGGGTCTTGGTTAACCGCTATCTCGAACTCTTCCTGCGTCAGCGGAGCCGCAAATGATCGACCCCGGACTCTGGATCATCCTGCTGCCCGCGGTCCTTTTGGCTCTCGGACTTGGCTGGCTGATTGGCCGGCGCAGCAGCACGGCGCAGGCTCAGGAGCTGCTGCTGACACAGGAGCGTTATCAGGCGCTGCAGGAGCGTTTTGACGAGTTGCAGGATGAGCGTCAACAGGGGCAGCAGAAGCTGGATCAGCAGCAGACCCTGCTCATCAAACTCACCGCCCGTCTCAAGGATGCGGAAGCAACCCTGCGCAGCGAACGGCTGGCCGCCGCCGAGAAGCTGCAACTGCAACAGGAGGCTGAGCAGCGCCTCAGCCAGCAGTTCGAGAACCTTGCCAACCGAATCTTCGAGCAAAACTCCGGCAACTTCCGCGAATTGAACCAAAACAGTCTCGATCTGCTGCTTACTCCGCTCAAGGAGCAGCTCGAGGGCTTTCGCCGTCAGGTGGGGGAGACCCATGCTCAGGAGACGGCCCAGCGCCACAGTCTCAAGTTCGAGCTGGAGCGTCTCGCCGAGCTCAATGCCCGCATGACCGAAGAGGCCGCGGCACTGACCAGAGCCCTCAAGGGCGACAGCAAGCAGCAGGGCAACTGGGGGGAAGTGGTGCTGGCGCGGATCCTCAGCGAGTGCGGTCTGCGCGAAGGTCACGAATACCACACCCAGGTCAATATCGAGGTGGAGAAGGGCAAGCGCTACCAGCCCGATGTCATCGTTCATCTGCCGCAAGAGAAAGACATCATCATCGACGCCAAGGTGTCGCTGACCGCCTACGAGCGCTGGTACAACGCCGATGACGAGCTGGAGAAGGCGGTGGCGCTGAAAGAGCACGTCGCCTCGGTGCGCAATCATATCCGCGAGCTGGGTCGCAAGGATTACCAGCAGTTGCCCGGGGTGCGTACCCTCGACTATGTGCTGATGTTCGTGGCGGTGGAGCCCGCCTTCCTC
Organism: Aeromonas sp. 600527; assembly: GCF_049175415.1. Taxonomy (NCBI): domain Bacteria; kingdom Pseudomonadati; phylum Pseudomonadota; class Gammaproteobacteria; order Aeromonadales; family Aeromonadaceae; genus Aeromonas; species Aeromonas sp. 600527. The sequence continues at coordinate 59,195 of NZ_JAAKVA010000008.1, forward strand.
ACCGCGATGGAGGCCGATCCATCGCTGGTGCGTTACGGTCTCGACAACAATATCCTGCTGGTGAGCCCAACCAATCTCATGGTGGCGCTGCGCACCATCGAGAACCTGTGGCGCTACGAGCGGCAGAACCAGAATGCTCGCCAGATCGCCGAGCGGGCCGGTCGCCTCTACGAAAAGCTGCGGCTGTTTGTCGAGGAGATGCAGCAGATGGGCGGCAGCCTGCACAAGGCGCAGGAGAGCTACGACAAGGCGATGGGACGGCTGGTCAACGGCCGTGGCAACCTGATCGCTCAGGTCGAGCGTTTCCGCGAGCTGGGGGTGGAGGTGACCAAGAGCCTGCCCGAGCCCCTGGTTGAGCGGGCGCTGGAGCGTGATAAGGAGCGGGAGTAGTTTTCCCCTGCATCGCCATCCGCAAAAGGCCCAAACCCGGTTTGGGCCTTTTGCTATCTGCCAGCTCGCCCACTGCTGACTCATCATCAGAAATCCGCAAAGCAAACGGCCCACCGAAGTGGGCCGTTTTTATTTGCAATACCGATGTTAATCAGCGGCAGGCGGCGCGGGCGCCCAGTTCGGCTTTCTCGCTATCGCTCAGGAAGGCCAGGGTCAGGCCGTTCTGCTGGGCGGTGCGGATTTCGCTGGCGGTCATGCCGGCGGCCGGAGCGGCCACTTCATATTCGTGGGGCAGGTCGATCCCTTCCACCGCCGGGTCGTCGGTGTTGAGGCAAGCCAGCACGCCGGCAGCCAGGAACTGGCGGATCGGGTGTTCTGTCAGGCTCGCCACCGTGGTGGTCTGGACGTTGGAGGTGAGGCAGGATTCGATGCCGATGCGGTACTCGGCCAGATAGGCCATCAGGGCCGGATCCTGAATCGCTTTGACACCGTGGCCGATACGCTCGGCACCCAGCTCGCGAATGGCCTGCCAAATGCTTTCGGGGCCAGCGGCTTCACCAGCGTGTACGGTGACGCGCATGCCTGCATCGCGCACCTTGTGGAAGTGGTCGACAAAGAGTTCCCCCGGGAAGCCCAGCTCGTCACCGGCCAGATCGATGGCGACCAGCTTGTCGCGGTGGGCCAGACAGGCGGCCAGCTCCTGATTGCATTGATCGGTGCCGAAGGTGCGGCTCATGATGCCGATCAGATTGGCCTTGATGCCGAAGTCACGGCTGCCCGCGGCCACGCCGTCGATGATGGCTTCCACCACACCCTGCGGGTGCAGCTTGTGGGCCATCGCCATATAGGCCGGGCTGAAGCGCAGCTCGGCATAGTCGATACCGGCGCGCAGCAGATCTTCCACGTTTTCGTAGGCAACCCGGCGGCAGGCGTCGTAGTCGGCCAGCACGGCAACACCCCAGTCCAGCTTCTTCAGGAAGGCGACCAGACTTGGCTCGTTCTCGACGATCTGTACGTGGGGGCGCAGCGCCTCCAGCTCGAAGGCGGGCAGCTGGATATTGTGTTGGCGACCCAGCTCGAGGATGGTCTGCGGACGGATGTTGCCGTCCAGATGGCGGTGCAGGTCGGTCAGGGGGAGAGATCTGTCAATCATGATGGCGCCTTCTTCGAGTCGGGTTTGAACGCCTGCCATTCTAGGCGGGGCTTTCAAAAAAGATACCCCGTTTGCTGGCAAACGGGGTCTTATTGGTCGGTGATTTATCAAGGCGTGATGGGAATCGTTTTTCCCAGGGACTCAGGAGAGATCGAGTTCCTTCAGCTTGCGGGTGAGGGTGTTGCGACCCCAGCCAAGCAGACGGGCCGCCTCCTGCTTGTGGCCATGGGTGTGCTCCAGCGCCGTCTCCAGCATGATCCGTTCGAACTGGGGCATGGCATCGGCCAGGATGTCGGTCTCTCCCAGCGCCAGCTTGCTGGCTACCCACTCCTGCAACTGTTGCTGCCAGCAACCGGGCAACGCCGGTTGGCCGGGCTCGGCGTTGTGGGTGATGGGGGTAAGCAGCTCGGGGGGAAGATCGCTCACCAGCACCTCCTGCCCGGAGGCCATCACAGTGAGCCAGCGGCAGACGTTTTCCAGCTGGCGCACGTTACCCGGCCAGGGCAGGCGGCTGATATAGGCCTGGGTATCCGGGTGCAGGCTCTTGGCCTCCACGTTCAGCTCCTTGGCGGCGCGCAGCAGGAAATGACGGGCCAGCTGGGGAATATCCTCACGGCGCTCCTTGAGGGCGGGAATATGAATGCGGATGACGTTGAGGCGGTGGAACAGATCCTCGCGAAACTCGCCATCGGCGACCCGTTTCTCCAGATTCTGGTGGGTGGCGGCGATGATCCGTACATCCACCTGTACCGGCTGGTGGCCGCCTACCCGGTAGAACTGGCCATCGGCCAAGACCCGCAACAGCCGGGTTTGCACATCAAGCGGCATGTCGCCGATCTCGTCGAGAAACAGGGTGCCGCCGTCGGCCTGCTCGAAGCGGCCGTGGCGGATGTTGTTGGCGCCGGTGAAAGCCCCCTTCTCGTGACCGAACAGCTCGGATTCGATGAGATCTTTCGGGATAGCCGCCATGTTGAGGGCGATAAAGTTCTTGTGGGCGCGCGGGCTGTGTTTGTGCAGGGCGTGGGCGACCAGCTCCTTGCCGGTACCGCTTTGGCCGTTGATCAGCACCGAGATGCTGGATCGCGACAGGCGGCCGATGGCGCGGAACACCTCCTGCATCGCCGGCGCTTCACCGATGATCTCGGGAGTGGCTGTGGACTCTTGCTGACGAGACTTGCGCTTGGTTCGCTGCTCTTTGAGGTGATTCTCGGCGCGGCGCACCAGCGTTACCGCCTCGTCGATGTCGAACGGCTTGGGCAGGTACTCGAAGGCGCCGCGCTGGTAGGCGTTGACCGCGCTGTCGAGATCCGAGTGGGCGGTCATGATGATGATGGGCAGATCGGCCTGACGGCGGTGGATCTGCTCCAGCAGGCTCAGTCCGTCGATACCCGGCATCCGGATATCGGAAAGGATGACATCGGGCGAACGCAGCTCAAGGGCGTGCAGCAGTGCTTCGCCATCGGCAAAGCTCTCGCAGTTGAAACCTTCGCTGCCTAGGGTGCGTTCCAGCACCCAGCGGATAGAGCTGTCATCGTCGACGATCCACACTTTGGCTGTCATGGTGTTCCCTTACTTGCGAAGCGGTAGAAAAATGGTGAATTCGGTGTGGCCCGGCCAGCTGATGCAGTCGATTTTCCCCTTGTGCTGGTCGATCAGGTTCTGGGCGATGGAGAGGCCAAGCCCGGTGCCGCCCTCTTTGCCGGTGATCATGGGATAGAACAGGGTGTCGCGGATGGCATCGGGAATACCGGGGCCGTTGTCGATGATCTTGATCTCCGCCGCCAGCCGGTAACGCTGACCGTGGATGGTGATCTGGAACGCAGTGCGAGTCTTGATGCGGATAAGCCCGGTCTGATCGCCCAGCGCTTCGGCGGCGTTGCGCACTATGTTGAGAAACGCCTGCTGCAGCTGATCCGGCTCCATCTCGAATTCGGGGATGCTGGGGTCGTAATCCCGTTCTATGCGCACCGTCGGTGGCAGCTCCAGCTCCACCAGTCGGCGTACCTGCTCCAGCACCGAATGGACATTGTGCATCTGGTGACGGCCGGGGCGCTGGGGGCCGAGCAGCCGATCGACCAGAACCCGTAGCCGGTCGGCCTGTTCAATGATGATGCCGGTATATTCGCGAAGCGCCGGATCTGGCAGCTCCTTTTGCAGCAACTGGGCCGCGCCGCGCAGGCCGCCGAGGGGATTCTTGATTTCGTGGGCGAGACCGCGCACCAGCTCTTTGGCTGCCAGCTGCTGGGCATGCTGCTGCTGCTCCTGACTGATCTTTTTCTGCTGGTCGATCTTGCGCAGCTCCACGACCAGCAGGCGCTGCTCGTGGTCGGCCATGGGAGTTGCACTCAGCTCTACCAACCGCGGTTCTCCCTCTACCACCAGAGTCACTTCGCTATCGGTAAAGCCCTGCCCTGAAACGAGGCACTGTTTCAGTCGTTGCAGGTCGAGGGAGATATGTTCCAGCAGATGGGGCAGTTCGATGCCGATCAGCCGTCGTTCACTGAGAGAGAGCAGCTGCTCGGCGGCGGGATTGACGAACTGGATGCAGAGCCGTTCATCCATCAGGATCACGGCGGTCAGCAAATTATCCAAGAGTGTTTTGGCATTGTCCGAGCGGGTTGGCACAGGTTTCTCCCTAAAACGGTGCTGTGCACCTGCAATGCACCGATATGGTGCATTGAGTTTACCCGCATCGGTGCGCTATATCACCCCTGGTTGGCTTTGGGGGTGGGTTTGGGAGCCGGATCCACGCTTGCTCTATGCAGGTAAAAGGTGACTGGAGTCGATTTAGCAAGGATCGTACCGTCTTTGGCGAGCAGTTCGAGCTGGGCCTCGTGGGCACCGCGATCGACATTTTCGACCCGGATAGAGAGGCTGTTGCTAACGATGGGGGCTGCCTTGCCATCCAGAGTCAGGCGCACATCATACTGGGTTGGCGGTTTGGGGCTGATTTGACCCTGAAAGACGATATTGCCAGTGTTGTCGCGCAGGGTGCTGCCCTGTTCAGGGGAGAGCAGCTCGATCACCAGTTTGGCCGCCTCCTGCTCCTTCTTGGCGTCTGCGCCAGTCAGGCTGTTGAAGTTATCCACCTGCACCGAGCTGGGGGCGCTACCCAGCAGGGGGGCAGCCCGCAGATCCACCTCCTTTACGTTTTTGCCGGGAGGAGGGGCATCCGTGTAGTGGGTAATGCCATTGCCATCGACCCAAGAGTAGACCTTGGCCGCATGAGTACTGAAGGAGGTCAGTAACAGGAGGGTAATTGCTCCTATGCCATGTATCTTGTTCATTCGTCTCTCCTTGACGGTATTTTGCTTAATCCTATCAGAGAAAAAACCCGCCATCTGGCGGGTTTTGTCACGATTCGGCAAGCTGACCCAATCTAAATGGGCTGTCTGCTGCGATTTAGACGGAGTAGTACAGTTCGAACTCCAGCGGGTGCGGAGTCATGCGCACACGGTCAACATCCTGCTGTTTCAGTTCCAGATAGGAGTTGATGAAGTCATCGCTGAACACGCCGCCACGGGTCAGGAACTCGCGGTCAGCATCCAGAGCGGCCAGGGCTTCGTCCAGAGAACCGGCAACGGTCGGCACTTCTGCGGCTTCTTCCGGCGGCAGGTCATACAAGTTCTTGTCCATGGCATCGCCCGGATGGATCTTGTTGATGATACCGTCCAGACCGGCCATCAGCTGGGCAGCGAAGGCAAGGTACGGGTTGGCAGCCGGATCCGGGAAGCGCACTTCGATACGACGGGCTTTCGGGCTCGGTACCACCGGGATACGGATGGAGGCAGAGCGGTTGCGGGCAGAGTAGGCCAGCATGACCGGTGCTTCATAACCCGGAACCAGACGCTTGTAGGAGTTGGTGGTCGGGTTGGCGAAGGCGTTGATGGCCTTGGCGTGCTTGATGATACCGCCGATGTAGTGCAGCGCCATCTCGGACAGACCGCCATACAGGTCGCCAGCGAACAGGTTGACGCCGTTCTTGGCCAGAGACTGGTGGCAGTGCATGCCGGAGCCGTTGTCACCGAACATGGGTTTCGGCATGAAGGTAACGGTCTTGTTGTAGGCGTGGGCCACGTTGTGGATCACGTACTTCAGCACCTGCACTTCGTCAGCTTTCAGCGTAAGAGTGTTGAAGCGGGTTGCGATTTCGTTCTGACCGGCAGTGGCCACTTCGTGGTGGTGAGCTTCAACGACCTGGCCCATCTCTTCCAGCACCAGACACATGGCGGCGCGGATATCCTGGGAGGAGTCGACCGGTGCAACCGGGAAGTAACCGCCTTTCACGAACGGACGGTGACCCTTGTTGCCATGCTCATAGGCAGTGCCGGAGTTCCATGCGGCTTCTTCAGATTCGATTTTCACGAAGCTGTGGCCCATGGTGTTGGAGAAGGTAATGTTGTCGAACATGAAGAATTCCGGCTCCGGCCCGAACAGCACGGTGTCAGCGATGCCGCTGGACTTCAGGAAATCTTCTGCACGCTTGGCGATGGAGCGCGGATCGCGGTCGTAGCCCTGCATGGTGGCAGGCTCCAGCACGTCACAAACGATGTTCAGGGTGGTCTCTTCGGTGAACGGGTCCAGCTTGGCGGAGGCTGCGTCCGGCATCAGTACCATGTCGGATTCGTTGATGCCCTTCCAGCCGCCGATGGAGGAACCATCGAACATCTTGCCGTCTTCGAAGAAATCTTCATCAACCTGGTGAGCAGGGATGGATACATGCTGCTCTTTACCCTTGGTGTCGGTAAAGCGCAGATCAACAAACTTGACTTCGTGTTCCTGGATCAGGGCCAAAACGTTCTGGGCTGACATGCTAAGTAACCTCCGGTGTTAAAACTCTCTGGGTGAATGCGTCGTCGTATTCACATAAGCCAGTATCGTGCCAAGTTTGTGACAGCTTGATTTCAGGGCAATCTCGCTGAAGAGGCTCCCCAAAATCAGGCGATCTCGACTCGCGTTGCATCAATTTAGTGCGATGGTGGATCGTTTTGGTGCACTGTAATGGTGCGCGAAATACGGTCACCGCCCATCTAAGCAGGGTTTGTCAGAGAGGTCTATGATCCAGATCTGTTGTTATGCGCGAATGTACTGCAATTCTGCTAGGCAGATCACAAAGGCAAGAGTACAATTAGCGCCCAATTTTACCCGGTGATTGAGGCGAGAATGTTAGAGAATTTACGCAATATTGCGATTATTGCGCACGTTGACCACGGCAAAACGACTCTGGTTGATAAGCTGCTGCAGCAGTCCGGCACCCTGGACCGCTCCACGGAAGGCCAGGAACGGATCATGGACTCCAATGATCTGGAACGGGAACGTGGCATCACCATTCTCGCCAAGAACACTGCGATCCGCTGGAATGACTACCGCATCAACATCGTTGATACCCCGGGTCACGCCGACTTCGGTGGTGAAGTAGAGCGCGTACTGTCCATGGTTGACTCCGTGCTGCTGCTGGTTGACGCCGTAGACGGCCCGATGCCGCAAACCCGTTTCGTGACCCAGAAAGCGTTCGCTCAGGGTCTGAAGCCGATCGTGGTCATCAACAAGGTTGACCGTCCGGGTGCTCGTCCTGACTGGGTAATGGATCAGGTATTCGACCTGTTCGACAACCTGGGCGCGACTGACGAACAGCTGGATTTCAAAGTTGTTTACGCCTCTGCACTGAACGGTTGGGCCACCATGGATCAGGACGTCGAGTCCGAAAACATGGAGCCGCTGTTCCAGGCCATCGTTGACAACGTTGAAGCGCCGAAGGCTGATGCCGAAGGTGGTTTCCAGATGCAGATCTCCCAGCTGGACTACAACTCCTACGTGGGCGTTATCGGTATCGGCCGCATCACTCGTGGTCGCGTCAAGACCAACCAGCAAGTCACCATCGTTGGTGCTGACGGCAAGACCCGTAATGGTAAAGTCGGTCAGGTGCTGGGTTACCTGGGTCTGTCCCGTACTGAAGTTGCCGACGCGCAAGCGGGTGACATCATCGCTATCACCGGTCTGGGCGAGCTGAAAATCTCCGACACCATCTGTGACAACGGTGCCGTTGAAGCCCTGCCGCCGCTCTCCGTTGACGAGCCGACCGTGAACATGACCTTCCAGGTCAACACTTCACCGTTCGCCGGTAAAGAGGGCAAGTTCGTGACCTCCCGCAACATTCTGGAGCGTCTGAACCAGGAGCTGGTCCACAACGTGGCCCTGCGCGTGGAAGAGACTGATGATCCGGACAAGTTCCGTGTATCCGGTCGTGGTGAACTGCACCTATCCATCCTGATCGAAAACATGCGTCGCGAAGGTTACGAACTGGCTGTGTCTCGTCCGGAAGTAATCCTGCGTACCGTTGATGGTGTTCTGCAAGAACCGTTCGAAACCGTAACTGTGGACGTTGAAGAAGCGCACCAGGGTTCCGTGATGGAGCAACTGGGTCTGCGTAAAGGCGAAATGACCAACATGACCCCGGATGGCAAGGGTCGTGTCCGCCTGGACTTCATGATCCCGAGCCGTGGCCTGATCGGCTTCCAGACCGAGTTCATGACCATGACCTCCGGTACCGGTCTGCTCTACCACACCTTCGACCATTACGGTCCGCACAAGGGTGGCAGCATCGGCGAGCGTCAGAACGGCGTGCTGATCTCCAACGCAACCGGTAAGGCCCTGACCTACGCCCTGTTCGGTCTGCAAGACCGCGGTCGTCTGTTCATCGGTCACGCAACCGAAGTGTACGAAGGCCAGGTGATCGGTATTCACTCCCGTTCCAACGACCTGACTGTTAACTGCCTGAAGGGCAAACAGCTGACCAACATGCGTGCCTCCGGTACCGACGAAGCTCAAGTGCTGACTCCGCCAATCCGCATGACTCTGGAACAGGCTCTCGAGTTCATCGACAACGACGAACTGGTAGAAGTCACTCCGAAGAACATCCGTATCCGCAAGAAATTGCTGACCGAGCTGGATCGCAAGCGCTCTGGCCGCGGTTAATCCCATGTGCTGAGTCTCGGCAGCTCTTGCGGCCGCTGACGGTTCACTGATAAACGGGCCCAAACTTCTGGTTTGGGCCCGTTTTTTTATGCTTGTGATCCACTCTGGCCATCCTGATGAGCTCGTTCAGGCCATCAGCAATGGATGATGAGTGGGCAGATAAGCGGCGAACGAAAGTCGTGGGGATGGGGGAGATAAAAAAGCCGCAGCGGATGAACGCTGCGGCTTTTTGCTGGCTTGCAGTGAGGAATTACTGGCGCCAGAAGGAGGGGAAGAAGAGCACGGCGACCGTCAGTATCTCCAGTCGTCCCAGCAACATACCGAACGACAGCAGCCATTTGGCCGATTCCGGCAGGCTGGCAAAGTTGGTGCTGGGGCCGACCACCGGGCCCATGCCCGGGCCGACGTTGGCAACGGCGGTGATGGAGCTGGAGATGGCCGTCAGGGGATCGAGCCCGATGGCGCCCAACAGTGCAGCTATCACCAGAATGATGGCGAAGTAGGCCAGCACGAAGGAGATCATCGAGCGGATGATTGCATCATTGACCGTCCGGCCGTTGTACTTCTGGGGAAATACGCCGGAAGGGTGCATCAGTTGGCGCATCTGCTTCTTGAACAGGGCAAAGGCCACCTGTACCCGGAAGATCTTGAGGCCGCCCGCAGTGGAGCCGGAGCAGGCCCCAAGAGCCAGCAGCACGATGAAGAGGATGGTGGCGAGCGGCCCCCAAGTGCCGAAGTCACCAAGGCCGTAGCCGGTGGTGGTGAGCACCGAGACGATGTTGAAGCAGCTGATGCGCAAGGCATCCCAGAAGCCGAACAGATCTCTCTCCCATAGATAGAAGGTCATGATGACGGTGACCCACACAACCAGCCAGAAGAAGCCGCGCACTTGGGCATCCTTGAGCAGGCTGTAGTCCCTATGGTTGAGGCTTTGCACATAGAGCAGGAAGGGCAGGCCGCCGAGGAACATGAACAGGGTACCAATCCAGTGTGCCGAGTTGGAGAAGTGGGACATGGATTGATCGGAGGTGGAGTAGCCGCCGGTACTGAGGGTGGTCATGGCGTGGTTGATCGCCTCGAACATGTTCATGCCGCTGGCCCAGTAGGCCATGAAGCAGAGCATGGAGAGCACCAGATAGACCACGACGATGTTGTTGGCGACCGTCTTGGCCCGTGGCGCACTTTTATCCGACCAGTCCGAGCTCTCGGTCTGGAACAGCTTCATGCCGCCGACGTTGAGGTAGGGCAGCACGGCAACCGCCATCACGATAAAGCCGACTCCGCCCAGCCACTGCAGGATGGAACGCCACAACAGGATGCTGTGGGCCATGTTGTCGAGGCCGGAGAGCACGGTAGAGCCTGTGGTGGTCACCCCCGACATAGTCTCGAAGTAGGCGTCGGTGAAGTTGATGTGGGTGATGAAAACAAACGGCAGGGCGCCGAAGGCGCAGGCAACCACCCAGACCGAGGTGGTGAGCAGGAACATCTCCCGCACCCCCAGATGAAACTCCGCCTTGCGGCCGTAGTGGAGGCAGAGCAGGGCGGCGCCGTGGGTGATCAGCACGGACTTGAGAAACTCGACAAATCCCTCTGACCCGGTGAGCAGTGCCAGCAAGGTGGGTAGCCACATGAAGAGCGCCAGCTTGGAGAGCACCAGCCCGAGGGTGAAGATAATGGGACGCAGCTTGATCATGTTCGATAACCTGGTCGTTGATTAACAAAAGACCCGGACCATCCCCTTGGGGGAGCTGAGCCGGGTCTGATTTGACAGCCTGTGCGCATGAAGACGTTACAGGAAGAAGGGGCTTGGCTGGAACAGCCGCTCCACTTCCGGGATGTACTTTTTGTCCACCAGGAACATGACGACATGGTCATCCTGCTGGATCTTGGTGCGATCGTGGGCGATCAGCACTTCATCCCCGCGCACCACGGCACCGATAGTAGTGCCCGGCGGCAGCTTGAGCTCGCCTACCGTCTTGCCGACCACCTTGGAGGTGTTTTCGTCACCGTGGGCAATCGCCTCGATCGCCTCGGCAGCACCGCGGCGCAAGCTGTAGACGTTGGCGATATCTGCCCGGCGCACGTGGGTAAGCAGGGCCGAGATGGTGGCCTGCTGCGGCGAGATGGCGATATCGATAGAGCCACCCTGCACCAGATCCACGTAGGCGCCGCGCTGGATCAGCACCATGGTCTTCTTGGCGCCCATCTTCTTGGCGAGCAGCGCCGACATGATGTTGGCCTCGTCCTCGTTGGTCACGGCGATGAAGACATCGATCTGGTCGATGTGTTCCTCGGCCAGCAGCTCCTGATCCGCCGCATCGCCGCAGAAGACGATGGTGTTCTCCAGCAGTTCGGAGAGCTGCTCCGCCCGCTTCTGGTTGCGCTCGATAAGCTTGACGCTGTAACGCTTCTCCAGCTGACGGGCGAGGCCTGCGCCAATGTTGCCGCCACCGACGATCATGATGCGGCGGTAGGGGCTCTCGAGGCGCTGCAGTTCAGACATCACGGCACGGATATGGCCCGCGGCGGCGACGAAGAAGACCTCGTCATCCGCTTCGATGATGGTGGTGCCTTGCGGACGGATCGGGCGGCCCTGACGGAAGATGGCCGCTACCCGGGTCTCGATGTTCGGCATGTGTTCGCGCAGGGTGGAGAGAGCATTGCCCACCAGCGGGCCACCGTAGTAGGCCTTGACCGCCACCAGACCGACGCGGCCACCTGCAAAATCAACCACTTGCAGAGCTCCCGGGTATTCGATCAGGCGACGCACATAGTCGGTCACCAGCTGCTCCGGCGCGATCAGGTGATCCACCGGCACCGATTCTGGCAGGAACAGGCGATCCCGCTCGGTCAGATAGGCCGGCGAGCGGATCCGCGCGACCTTGTTCGGGGTGTTGAACAGGGAGTAGGCCACCTGACAGGCGATCATGTTGGTCTCGTCACTGTTGGTGACGGCGACCAGCATGTCTGCATCCTGAGCCCCCGCTTCGCGCAGCACCTTGGGGTGGGCGCCATGACCGTTGACCACCCGCAGGTCAAACTTGTCCTGCAGTTCGCGCAGGCGTTCGCTGTCGGTGTCGACGATGGTGATGTCGTTGTTCTCCCCGGCCAGGTTCTCGGCCAGGGTGCCGCCGACCTGGCCGGCTCCCAAAATGATGATCTTCATAGGGAACGTTTACTCACGTTGATGCTGTAAAGGGGGGCGCCAGAACGGATCTGGCGGCTCTCCCGAATGAGGTTGGTCATGCCCGGCTCAGAGCTTGACCAGTTTGGCGTAGTAGAAGCCATCCATCTCGGCTTCACCCGGCAGGAACTGGCGACCCGGGCAGTCCGGGGTATCCTGTTCGTGCAACGGTACCAATTTGGCATCTTTGGTCGCGGCAAGGAAGGTGCGGATCTGTTCGCGGTTCTCTTCCGGCAATACGGAGCAGGTGGCGTAGAGCAGGGTGCCGCCACTCTTCAGCTTGCCCCAGAGGGCGCTCAGAATACGGCGTTGCAGCTCGGCCAGCTCGCGGATGTCCTGATCCCGGCGCAACCACTTGATGTCGGGGTGGCGACGGATAACGCCGGTGGCGGAGCAGGGGGCATCCAGCAGGATGCGGTCAAACTGACCCTCCGGCCACCACTGTTCCGGCGCCGCAGCATCGCCATGGATCACCTTGGCCGTCAGGCCGATGCGGTCCAGGTTCTCCTGCACTCGCTTGAGGCGGTTTTCGTCGGCATCGACGGCAACCACGCCAGCCAGCCCGGGCTGACGCTCCAGCAGGTGGGCAGTCTTGCCGCCGGGGGCTGCGCAGGCATCCAGCACCCACTCGCCCGGTTGCGGGTCGAGCAGGGCGGCAGCCTGTTGTGCTGCACCATCCTGTACCGAGCAGTCACCCACTTCGAAGCCGGGCAGCTTGGTCACATCACAAGGACGCTCCAGCAGGATGCAATCCTCACCCTCTTCACCGGCCACGGCATTGATGCCGGCTTCGGCCATGCGAGCCAGCATGGCATCGCGGCTCTGGCGCTGGCTGTTGTTGCGGATCCACATGGGGGGGCGCTGGTTGTTCGCCTCCATGATGAATTCCCACTCATCGTGATAGGCCTGACGCAGGCGCTTGGTGAGCCACTCCGGATGACCGAGGCGAATGCTGGGAACGCGGTCGATACGCAGCAGAATGACTTCGGCGCTGCGCTGGAAGTTGCGCAGCACGCCGTTGATGAGGCCACGCAGGGAGGTGCCCTTGAGCAGTTTGACGGCGTTGACGGTCTCGGCCACCGCGGCGTGAGCCGGAATGCGGGTGTAGATGAGCTGATAGAGACCGACCAGAATGAGGTAGTGGAAAATGCGGCTCTTGTTCTTGAGCGGCTTGTCCATCATCTCGTTAACTGCCGCATCGAGGCGGGGCAGCCAGCGCAGGGTGCCGTAGCAGAGTTCTTGCAGGAGAGCGCGATCGCGAGGCGCGACCTTCTCCTGGGCAGCAGGCAGAACAGCGGAGAGGGATTGGCCCTGATCCAGCACCTGTTGAATAACGAGAGCGGCCTGTGCACGTGTTTTCATAGAGTTACCTTAGATGCGCAAGTCGGGGCCTGGGCCCCGCTTGTGTCAATTCAATCCAGTTCAATTCAATTGCGTGCCGGGTTCAAACCAGTCGCGGCGAGAGTTGAGCAGATCCGAAACAGACATCGCCTTCTTGCCGGGCGGTTGCAGGGTCAGCAGGCGCAGTACCCCTTTGCCGGTAGCGATATCGATCCCCTGCTTGTCGGCCTTGAGCAGGGTGCCGGCGGGTTGGCCGTGGTCGCTGTCAATGACGGCGGCTTGCCATACCTTGACGGTCTGGTCAGCCACTTCAAACCAGCTGATGGGCCAGGGGTTGAACGAGCGGATACAGCGCTCGATGGCAACAGCCTCCATCGACCAGTCGATGCGGGCCTCTTCCTTGGAGAGCTTTTCGGCGTAGTTGGCCAGCGCATCATCTTGCGCCTCGGCAGCGGTTTCACCGGCAGCCATGGCATCGATGGTGTCGACCAGAGCCTGCGGACCCAGCTTGGCCAGCTTGTCATAGAGGCTGGCGGAGGTCTCGTCGGCGGCGATGGGGCAGCTAACCTTGCGGATCATTGCGCCGGTATCCAGCCCCACATCCATCTGCATGATGGTGACGCCGGTTTCGCTATCGCCCGCCCAAATGGAGCGCTGGATCGGTGCCGCGCCACGCCAGCGCGGCAGCAGGGAGCCATGGACGTTGATGCAGCCCAGACGCGGGGTATCGAGTACCGCCTTGGGCAGGATCAGGCCATAGGCCACCACGACCATCAGGTCTGCACCAAGGGCGGCCAGTTCGGCTTGCGCCTCTTCCTTGCGCAGGGTTGCCGGTTGATAGACCGGTAGATTGTGGGCCAGTGCCAGCTCTTTTACCGGACTGGCAGTGAGCTTCTGACCACGGCCAGCGGGCTTGTCCGGCTGGGTATAAACGGCAACGACCTCATGGTCGGAAGACAACAACGCCGCCAGATGACGGGCGGCGAAGTCGGGAGTACCGGCAAAAATCAGTTTCAGCTTATTCAATGGAGCAGATCCTCAGAGGACTTTGCGATCTTCGCGGGCCATCTTTTCCAGCTTCTGGCGAATGCGCTGGCGCTTGAGCGGGGACAGGTAATCCACGAACAACTTGCCCATCAGGTGATCCATCTCGTGCTGGATACAGATGGCGAGCAGGTCGTCCGCTTCCAGTTCAAATGGTTTGCCGTGGCGATCCAGTGCGCGGATCTTGATCTGCTCGGCACGCGGTACCAGAGCACGGCTGCCGGGCACGGAGAGGCAACCCTCTTCAATGCCGGTGCTGCCACACTGGGAGATCACTTCCGGATTGATCAATACCAGAGGATCTTCACGGTTTTCAGAGACATCGATCACTATGATGCGTTGATGAATATCCACCTGCGTTGCGGCCAGGCCAATGCCCTCCTCCGCATACATGGTTTCGAACATATCATCTACAATTTGTTGTAACTCGGGTGTAAAGGTCTCGACAGGGGCTGCGACGGTACGCAGACGCTCATCGGGGAAACGCAATACATCTAGAATGGCCATAGTTTTTTCTTTAGTTTCGTATAAATGCAGTCAATATTGGCGTAATTCTAGTCATTTACGCCAACAAAAAACAGCAACACTTTGCGTGCAGAGGTAACAGGGAGTGTTATGTATCTGAAGCAAACCATCCTCACCTGCCTGATGGTGACTATGAGCCAAGCCGCTCTGGCCGATCAGCTGAGGTTGAAAGCGGGTTATCCCGAAAGCTATGTAGTGCAAAAAGGTGACACCCTGTGGGATATCTCCGGCAAATATCTCTCTGAGCCCTGGCTCTGGCCCCGTCTCTGGAACATCAATCCGCAGATTGCCAATCCTCACTGGATCTACCCCGGTGATGTACTGCATCTGAGCTGGGTCAATGGTGAACCCCGGCTCGGCAAGGCGATGCAGGGTGGCAAGCAAGTCATCCGTCTCGGCCCGAAAACCCGTTACGAGAACAAGGCCAACCCCATTCCGACCCTGCCTATCAGCGAGATCGGCCCCTTCCTGCAAACCGACCATATTCTGGCTGACAGCCAGCAGCAGAAAACCTTGCCCTATCTGCTGGGGTCGGATCAGAAACATATCGGCATGCTGGAGGGGGACACCCTCTATGTGCAGGGCTCCCTGACGCCGGGGCAGGTTTATGGCATTTATCACCCCGGAGTGGTCTACAAGGATCGCGAAACCGGTGAACTGCTGGGCCAGGAGGCGATCTTTGCCGGTGTGGTGCGGGCCGTGGCGCGTCTTGATGGCGATCGGACTGAAGTTACCCTCACTCATAACCAGCGCGAAGTGCTGCAGGGCGACAAGGTGATGCCGCTGCCGGCTCAAGAGAACATGCCCGCCGTCTTCACACCGAAAGCGGCACCTGCCATCACGCCGGGCTATATCATCGATTTGCCGAACAAGACCCGGGGCGGTGGCAAGTTTGATGTGGTGCTGATCAACCGGGGTGGCCGCGATCAGCTAGTCGCCGGGGATGTATTGGATGTCAGACGACCCGGTGCTGCTCTGGTTACCAAGAATGGTGCAGTGCAATACAAGGAGCTTTCCTCTGTCTACGACAAGGTGTTCTACAGCGGTAACCAGAAGGAGTCACTCCCTTCAGAAGCGATTGCCAGGGTTATGTTGTTCAAGGTGTATGACAAGCTGAGTTATGGCCTCATCATGCAAAGCAAGGACATGGTGAGCTCGGGTTATCAGGTCACTCACTTCTGACGTGAACTACCCCGATGGGCGTCTAGCTCTCTGGCTAACCCTCAATGCGGTCATCGGCATCGGTCCGGTGACCGCCGCTCGGCTGCTGGAGCAGATCGGCGGTTCGATTGATGCCCTGTTTCAGAGCGATGAAACACAGCTGCACGGTATGGGGCTGTCGTCAGAGCAGATCAGGCAACTGCGCTGGCCCTCGCCGATTGTTGAGCAGAGTCTGGCTTGGGCCGCGTTACCTGGCAATCTCCTTATTCCGCAAGATCACCCTCTTTATCCGCCCTTGTTGCGTGAAATTCCCGCGGCCCCCCTGTTGCTCTACTGCCGTGGCGATCTTGAAGCGCTGTCGCTACCCCAGCTGGCGATGGTGGGGACACGTCATCCCACCTATGCAGGCAAAGATAACGCGTCCCGTCTCTGTAGCGAACTGGTTAGATGCGGGTTCGCCATCACCTCGGGCCTTGCGCTCGGTATCGATGGTGTTTGCCATCAGCAGACGCTGGCTTGTGGTGGTATCACCCTTGCCGTGTTGGGCTCCGGGCTGGATTGCCTCTACCCCAAACGCCATCAGGGACTGGCAGGTCAGATTCTGGAGAAAGGTGGTTTGCTTATCTCCGAACTGGCGCCGGATAAAGGGCCGCTGGCTGAACATTTTCCTCGTCGCAACCGTATTATCAGTGGTCTGTCGTTGGGAACTCTGGTGGTGGAGGCGACCGAGCAGAGTGGTTCGCTGATCACCGCTCGCTATGCACTGGAGCAGGGGCGCGAAGTGTTTGCGGTACCCGGCGCCCCGCAAAATGGCCAAGCGATAGGATGCAACAGATTAATTCAGCAGGGGGCCAAACTTGTGCTGAGTGTGGCCGATATAGTGGAAGAGCTGCCGGAGTGGGGGGCACGGCTAGATCCGTCGGCCATACCATCTGAGCAACAGCATAATAGCGAATTGCCTTATGCTGATTTGTTGGATAACGTAGATTACGAGACCACGAGCGTGGATACCGTTGCCGAGCGGACCCAGCTTCCTGTCGAAGTGGTATTGGGCAGGTTGGTAGAGCTGGAGTTGGTCGGTGCAGTGATGGCGGTAGCCGGTGGATACGTCAGAGCGAGGAGGGCGAATCATGTTTGATGTATTGATGTACCTTTTCGAGACCTACATCCACAGCGATGCAGATGTGATGGTCGAGCAGAATGAACTTACCGAAGAGTTGAGCCGAGCCGGTTTTGACAAGGAGGAGATCGACAAGGCGCTCGACTGGTTGGAGCGACTGGCCAATCTGCATGATAGCGAGCGGGAGGTCTATGTGGCCGCCAGCGCGCAAGGCTCGATGCGTATCTATGCCCCGCAAGAGCTGGCACGCCTCAGCACCGAGTGCCGCGGGTTCCTGCTCTTTCTGGAACAGGCCCAGGTACTGAATGCCGAAACCCGCGAGATCTGTATCGAGCGTCTGCTCGAGTTGGACAAGCCGGATATCGAGCTGGATGACCTGAAGTGGGTCGTCATGATGGTGCTGTTCAACGTACCGGGCAGTGAAAATGCCTACCAGCAGATGGAAGAGCTGGTGTTTGATGAGTCAGACGGCGTCATTCACTGACAGTCCGGTGCCGCGCTGGTAGAATTCAGGCCATCTGGATTTCAAGGCGCGGCCCATGTCAAAAATCGATCATCACCTCTTTTCAGCCCACGAACATGCCTTCGAGCGCGAGCCGTGCCCGCAGTGCGGGGCCGAGCTGGTGATCCGCCAGGGCAAACATGGCCCCTTTCTCGGCTGTTCTGCCTATCCTGCCTGTGATTACATCCGCTCCCTGACGCCATCCGGCCGCGACATCGAAAAGGTGCTCGAAGGCTCTGCCTGTCCCGATTGCGGACAGCCGCTGGCGATCAAGAAGGGGCGTTACGGTCTGTTTGTCGGCTGCACTCAGTATCCGGCCTGTCAGCACATCGAATCCCTGCAGGAGAGCGATGATACCCAGATCCTCTGCCCCGAGTGCGGCAAGGGTCATCTGGTGAGCCGGACCTCCCGCTACGGCAAGCAATTTTACTCCTGTGATGGCTATCCCCATTGCAAATATGTGGTGAACGACAAGCCGATCCCCATGCCTTGTCCCGCGTGTGGTTGGGGCATCATGGTCGAGAAAAAAGTGAGGGGAACGCTGCGTTGGGTCTGTCCGCAAAAGAAATGCGGCCACCAAAGTGAGCAGGTATAATCCCGCCGCCGCAACCGGATTGAAACGTTTTCGGTGAACTTCAACCCCCCACTTGGAGTAAGGAAATTCCCACCATGAATAAACCCTTTGTTGCCGTATTGATGGGCTCTGATTCTGATTTCCCCGTGATGCAGAGTACTCTCGAGGTGCTCAAGTCATTTGATATCGCAGTGGAAGTCAAAGTCACCTCCGCGCACCGCACGCCGGCTGCGACCCATCAGTATGTGACCAATGCCGAGGCCCGTGGCTGCAAGGTCTTTATCTGTGCTGCCGGTCTGGCTGCGCACCTGGCGGGTGCCGTAGCCGGCATCACGACTCGTCCTGTGATTGGAGTGCCCATCGATGGTGGCCCGCTCAAGGGGCTGGATGCGCTGCTCTCTACCGTGCAGATGCCGGGTGGTGTACCGGTGGCTACCGTGGCGATCGGCAAAGCCGGTGCCAAGAACGCAGGTTATCTGGCAGCCCAGATGCTGGCAGTAGCCGATGATGAACTGGCGGCCAAGGTTCGGGCCGAACGCCAGAAGAATGCCGAAGAGGTGATGGCCAAGGATGCCGCCCTGCAGGCTCAACTCAAGTAAGTGAACGGGTGGCGATCCGGAAGTGTCGTATTTTCTGTGCTACAGCAACACGTCACTTTGCCATGGTCGCCGCCATACGAATTCAACTTGCTACCAAGTGACGAGGCGGCAGCCAGGCTGCCGCATTTTTCCTATGCCAAATGAAATTGAACAGGCGGTTGCCGCCCTCCAGCAGGAAGGGGTGATCGCTTATGCGACCGAGGCCGTGTTTGGTCTGGGTTGTGATCCCGACTCCGAAGTGGCGGTACAGCGATTGCTGGCCATCAAACAGCGTCCGGTAGATAAGGGGTTGATCCTGATTGCTGCCGACGTGGCGCAATTACAGGATTACATCGATCTGAGTCAGCTTAGCGGTGAGCAGTTGGCTCGGGTTGAAGCCAGCTGGCCCGGTCCTTTTACCTGGATCATGCCTGCCCGTGCAACGACGCCGGCCTGGCTGACCGGGCAGTTCGAGACCCTGGCGGTGCGCGTGACGGCTCATCCTCAGGTACAGGCGTTGTGCCGTGCCTTTAGCAAGCCGCTGGTCTCTACCAGCGCCAACCTGACCGGTGAGGAGCCTGCCCGTCGGGTGGCCGATATCGGTGAGCGGCTGGCAAGCAAGTTAGCCTATATCCTGCCCGGTGAAGTGGGTGGTCAAGCCAATCCATCAGAGATCAAGGACGCCCGAACTGGCGCCATTATTCGCCCCTCCTGAGCTGGCGGATACGTCATGATTTGCCATCAATCCGCTGAGCGGTGAGCTCACCGGATTGATTTAACTATAAAAATGGACAGGGCGTTCACGATCCTGCCTGACTGGAGACAAGATGAGCAAACCGGATGTGGCCCAGGTCAAGGCCTTCCTGTTGCAGTTGCAGGACGAGATCTGCCGTGGTCTGGAGCAGGCCGATGGCAGTGGACACTTTGTGGAAGATGCCTGGAGCCGTGAAGGCGGTGGCGGTGGTCGCACCCGTGTGCTGCGCCACGGCGCGGTGATCGAGCAGGGGGGCGTCAACTTCTCCCATGTCTATGGCGATGCCATGCCTGCCTCTGCTACAGCACATCGGCCCGAGTTGGCCGGTCGCAAGTTCGAGGCGATGGGCGTGTCGCTGGTGATCCATCCGCATAACCCCTATGTGCCGACCAGCCACGCCAACGTCCGTTTCTTCATCGCCGAGAAGGAAGGCGAAGAGCCCATTTGGTGGTTTGGCGGTGGCTTCGATTTGACGCCCTTCTATCCGTTTGCCGAGGATGTGCAGCTCTGGCATCAGGTCTCCCGTGATCTCTGCCAGCCGTTCGGTGATGAGATCTACCCCGAGTTCAAATCTTGGTGCGATCGCTACTTCTTCCTCAAGCACCGCAACGAGACACGGGGGGTGGGCGGTCTCTTCTTCGACGATCTGAATCGCTGGCCCTTTGCCGACTGCTTTGCCTTTATGCAGGCGGTAGGTCGGGGTTATCTTGATGCTTACCTGCCGATCATTGAACGACGCAAGGTTCTACCCTATGGCGAGCGGGAGCGGGAGTTCCAGCTCTATCGTCGCGGCCGTTATGTGGAGTTCAATCTGGTGTATGACCGTGGCACCCTGTTCGGGTTGCAGACCGGCGGACGTACCGAGTCGATCCTGATGTCGATGCCACCGCTGGCCCGTTGGGAGTATGACTGGCAGCCGGAGGCGGGCACTCCTGAAGCCTTGCTCTACACCGATTACCTCACGCCGCGAGAGTGGCTGTGACCAGAGGGACCATGATGGTCCCTTTTTACTGGCCGTTATTCGGCTTGTTCCCGAGAGTGAAAACCCGTTAAATCGGAATATTGCCCTCTGATGGAACTCTTTGATGGATCGTTATCTGGTTTTTGGCCACCCTGTGCGCCACAGCAAGTCCCCCTTCATTCACACCCTGTTTGCCAGACAAACCCAGCAAGAGCTGGAGTATGGGCTGGCTGAACCTGCCGTCGACGAGTTTGCCCAAGCCCTGCGCACCTTCTTTGACCAAGGGGGCAAGGGATGCAATGTCACCGTTCCCTTCAAGGAGCAGGCATTCACTCTGGTCGATCGCTTGAGCCCGAGGGCCAAGCGGGCTCAAGCGGTCAATACCATCAAGCTGACCGATGATGGCGTGTTGCTGGGGGATAATACCGATGGCGCCGGTCTGGTCGCCGATCTCAAGTCCCATGGTGTGACGCTGGCGGATAGCCGGATCCTGCTGCTGGGTGCCGGTGGCGCGGCTCGTGGTGCATTGGCGCCGCTGCTGGCTGAGTTGCCGAGCGAGCTGGTGATCGCCAACCGCACCCACACAAAAGCGCAACAGTTGGCTGCCGAATTCTGCGATCTGGGGCCTGTGACTGCCCAGACCTATGAGCAGTTGGCAGGGCCATTCGATCTCGTCATCAATTCGACTTCTGCCAGCCTGCAAGGAGAGCTGCCGCCGTTGGCCCCCACCCTGATCCACACGGATATTGCTATCTACGACATGATGTATGGCGCCTCGGATACGGCGTTTATCAGTTGGGCCAAACAGCATGGGGCCCGTCAAACCATGGATGGACTCGGCATGCTGGTGGAACAGGCCGCCGAAGCGTTTACCGTGTGGCGCGGAATTCGTCCCGGGACTAAACAGGTATTGAGAGAGTTGAAGCGTAACTTGGGGGTGATATGAACCAGGGTATTCTGTTTCCTGACCTGATGGAGTGGCAGGCTGACGAACAGCGGGTGCGTTTTCCTGCCCAGCAGATGGGGGCGTTGATAGATTGTTACATCAGCCAGCGGCGACTGGAGAGAATGACAGGTCTGGCGCTGACGAGAGAGGATGACATCGTCAGAGCCTTCGAAAGTGTGCGTTTTGATATTGAAGATATGGCTGAAAAACTCATTGAAGAACAAGAGTTTGCTGAAGATGGCGCTATCTATCTCTGATTTTTCAAAGTTTTTTTGTTTTGTAGCGGAACTACTTTGAAATGGCGCTGACTAACTAGATAGTTGAGGAAGTGCTAGCTAGTCACCTTTATAACTCCCCGGTATTCGTACTGGGGATTTTTTTATCTGCATGAAAATAAAAGATTTTTTCTTAATCTGTAAGTTGTGAAACTAAATTACATAAATTACTTTCACTTTCTGCTGCTTTGCTGTACAGTTGTCTGCGTAGGGTACAGAGGTAAGATGTTCTATCTTTCAGACCTTTTATTTCACGTAATTGAATGTGGCTGAATAGCTGCCCCGATGAGGTTCTCGTCGGGGTGTTTTTTTATGCGTGTCATTTAGAGTAAATGCTTTAAATTGGCGATGCATTTGATAGAATGAGGCTGCTTCTTGAGGAATACCTGTCGTCTGGTACTCAAGATTCAGCTTCTTCCCAATTTTTTGAATTTATTATTTCAGGCTGGATGGCATCACTGTCGTCCGGCCTCATTTTTATCCCTTTCGGTTAGGTCTTGTAATTAAATTTCATTTTTGTCTATTTTTGTAATTCTGGTTCGTTTTGAAAGAACGAATTTGAAAACGCTCTCAACGTCTTTAGAGGTTAATTCCTTGTGTGAATTAACTGCCTATCTATATGAACTGTAAGCGGTAATGGATATAGCAGGGGAGGCGAATACAGAGTGTTTGTCGTGAGGCAGGTGAAAGCGGCAATCTGAAACCCTTTCAATCAGCGGAGGAGTGCTCCGCCAATTGCAAGGAGAGCGAGGAGTAGATTACTCCTCGGCAGGTTGCTGTTCGTCAGCGTTCAGCAGGTCGGTATCGTCACCACTGACGTACCATTCGGTCAGGGTTTGCGCCAGCTTCTCCACACCGATATTGGTGAGAGAGGAGAATGCTTCGACCTGGATCTGGGAACCGAGGTTGGCAACGGCCTGGCGCACCTTGATTACCTGGTTGTTGCGCGGGCCGGGGCTCAATTTATCAGCCTTGGTAAGCAGCAGCATGACGGGCAACTGACGGTGTGAGCTCCACTCCAGCATGTTCATGTCGGTATCTTTGAGCGGGTGGCGGATGTCCATCAGGATCACCAGACCTTTCAATGACTCACGGCGCTGCAGATACTCTGCCAGTGACTTTTGCCACTTGAGCTTCATTTCCAGCGGAACTTGCGCATAACCATAACCCGGCAAGTCGACCAGACGCTTGCCCGGTTCCAGCTCAAACAGGTTGATCAGCTGGGTACGTCCGGGTGTCTTACTGGTGCGCGCCAGGTTTTTGTGTTTGGTTAAGGTGTTCAATGCAGATGACTTACCAGCGTTGGAACGGCCGGCAAACGCGATCTCGACACCCCCATCATTTGGCAGGTGACGGATGTCGGGTGCGCTGGTCACAAAATGCACCTTATTGAAATTCAGAGTTTGTGTATCCAACGTAAATTCCCCATGGAGATAGAGGGTTATAGAGTTACTTTTTTGTAAAATGGTGTAAAATAGCGTCGCTTAAACGCGTTTATTTTAACATGCCTTCAGCGGCATGGGATCTGGAAGCCTAATAACGAAAAGTTGGAACGCCATGAAGAACCTAGTCATTACTCTTGCTCTGATGGTTGGCGTAACGGGGATGGCACAAGCCAAGGGCGATGCCGCTGCGGGACAGACCAAGGCTGCCGTTTGTGCGGCTTGTCATGGACCGGACGGAAACAGCCTGGTTGATATGTACCCCAAAATTGCTGGTCAGCACGCATCATATATCAAAAAGCAGTTAGTTGAACTGAAGGCTGCCGCTTCTGGTCAAATTGGCCGGGTTGCGCCAGTGATGGGGCCGATGGCGTTACCTTTGTCGGAACAGGACATGGATGACCTGGCGGCTTACTTCTCCGGTCTAAAGGTTACCCCTATCGCGGTCCCTGACGACGTGGTCGAAGCGGGCAAGGCACTCTATATGGGCGGTGACATGAGTCGCGGTCTGGCTGCCTGTACGGCTTGCCATGGTCCCCGTGGCTCAGGTGTCGAGCAGGCGAAGTATCCAAGCCTGTCCGGCCAACATCCTGCCTATATCAAGGCCCAGCTCACCGCATTCCGTGCCGGGACACGTGACAACGATCCGAATGGCATGATGCGGGACGTTGCCAAGAAACTGACTGATCAGGATATCGAAGCCCTCTCCAAATATGTAGCGGGTCTGCACTGATATAGTCGATACGGTCTATTCGAGTTGAAACGGGGAGCCTTTGCTCCCCGTTGTTTTTATGGTTTTCAGATAATTCTCGGTTTAATCCCCCCGTTCTGTAAGAGATCTCCCATTCTCAAGGCAGGCCAAGGCTCATAAAATTGCATAAAATATTAAATATCCATTATTTATCAATTGATTATGTGAATATTGATATTTTTCGAGATGTTGAGAATCTTTTGGGTGGATTGAGCTGTTTTATAGAGTTGATACAGTAGACTTAATGGATTCACCCACGGATTGGGTGGTGGTTTCACAACAGGGTGTTGTGAGCAGAGGATGGCAGGCGTGGCGGGATGCCATGGGCTCGTATGAGCTGGCAAAGGATTGAAGGATCAGGATGGTGACCATCTCCGGAGCGGGATGGGGTTGCGGGATGCAGGCTCCCCAGCACGATGGCAGGATGCGGTCGAGACGGGTCAAACAGGCACACGCACATTCAGGAACGACCAATATAAGGTCAGGATGACCACACAACGATATGCTGCGGCGACAAGTTGTCACGGAGAGGACGAAACAGACTGTTTTGCCATTCAGGATGGCGCACGCATGAACATATCAAGGCAGCTTCGGCTGCCTTTTTTCTTTTGGGTCATTAACCCGATTAGCCATTCTGTGTCAAAATACCAGCAACATGCCCAGAGGATACCGATCCTGCGGTGTTCAGTGGCCTGATCGGGCCGGATTGGTGCGGGATCCTGCTCTTGTTCCAGCCTTACTGTTCCTCGCATCGTATCCCACCGGGTGAGATCATCCCGGGTACGGGTCAAACCAGTTATTTTTCGGAGTTAGCCATTCATGTCTGCTAAACAACCCACTCGCAAGCCTACTGGCAAGCGCAAAGAATCTGATGTCAGTGCTCAGGAAGGCCGTGAGCGTAAACGGGCTGCCAAGCGCAAGGGCCTGAAGGCTGGTTCTCGTCAGCAAGTTGAACAGCCGAAGAACAAGTCTGGCAACAGCCAGTCCAAAGATCCGCGTATCGGTTCCCGCAAGCCGGTAGCACTGGTGGTAGATGACAAACAGAAGAAGACGGCAGCACCCAAGGCGGTGAAAGAGAAGAAGCTGGTGATGACGCCCGAGCAGGAGCTGGCTTCCATCGAAAACGATGACCGCTTGAATGATCTGCTGGATCGTCTTGATGCCGGTGAAACCCTGGAAGTGGCCGAGCAGGCCTGGGTTGATCAGCGCGTCGACCGTTATCAGGAGCTGATGGATGAGCTGGGCATCATCGACAACGACGATGATGAAGATGACGAGCTGCCGTTTGATGATGGCGATGACGCCGAGTTCGACGAGCAGAAACCAGCTTCCGAAGAGGAGCTGTGGGACCGTTTCAACCAGGTCGATTTCAAGCCGGAACCCAAGCCTGAGCCGAAGAAAAAGTGATGAGTAGATGGATGCTGGCCGCCCTGTTGGGCGGCCTGATTTTGTCAGGATTGGCCATCTATGCAGGCATGCTGCTGGCCAGACTGAGGCGACAGCAAGCGATGCAGTGGCAGGCGATAACTGCTCGCAACGAGCGAATTCTTGATAGCGTGCGGGTCATTGCCCATGCGGTGCAGGAGGGGCAGTGTGATTACTCAGAAGGTGCTATTCGGCTGACCAATCTGCTCGATGCGTTGCAGATCAAGGGCGGACGGAGATTTGCTACCGAATTTCCGGGTCTCTACGGACTGTACGAGAAGGTGAAAGATATGCCGACTCACGAGGCAAGACGAGCACTCAAACGCAATGAAGTGATGAAGATGGATCTCGAACGCAGCGGCTACGAGGCCGAGCTGGAGGCACAGATCCTCAAGGATGTAGCCCAACTGAAGGATTTTCAGTTAGGCCGATGAGCCAACAATAACAATAGAGAGGAAGCGAACGTGCAAGCAGAACAGATTGTGTGGGATCAGGCTCTGATCGAAAAATATAACTACAGTGGTCCGCGATACACCTCGTATCCCACCGCGCTGGAGTTTAACGAGAGCTTCGGCTATGCGGACTTTGTCCGTGCAGCTGGTCAGTATCCCGAGCGCAACCTGTCGCTCTACGTGCATATCCCTTTCTGCCATAAGCTCTGCTACTACTGCGGCTGCAACAAGGTCATTACCCGCCATCAGCACAAGGCTGACGAGTACCTCGACTATCTGGAACAGGAGATCCAGGCGCAGGCTCCGCTCTTCAAGCAGCGGCTTGTCACCCAACTGCATTGGGGTGGTGGTACGCCCACCTATCTGGATGCAGCGCAAACACGCCGACTGATGGCCATGCTGCGTGAGCACTTCCATTTCGCCGAAGAGGGAGAGTTTAGCATCGAGGTCGATCCGCGTGAGATTGCCATTACCATGCTGGATGTGCTGAGAGAAGTCGGCTTCAACCGCATCAGCCTTGGTGTGCAAGATTTCAACAAGGATGTGCAGGTCGCGGTCAACCGT
This sequence comes from Aeromonas sp. 600527, assembly GCF_049175415.1. Taxonomy (NCBI): domain Bacteria; kingdom Pseudomonadati; phylum Pseudomonadota; class Gammaproteobacteria; order Aeromonadales; family Aeromonadaceae; genus Aeromonas; species Aeromonas sp. 600527. The sequence continues at coordinate 85,312 of NZ_JAAKVA010000008.1, forward strand.
GAGCAAGACAACGACTTTATTAAAGCCATGTTGGAACGGGCCCGTGAGCTTGGCTTCCGCTCGACTAACCTCGACCTTATCTATGGCCTGCCACATCAAGATCGTGCCAGTTTCCACCATACGCTGGAAGAGGTGCTCAAGACGGATCCGGCGCGCCTTTCCATCTTCAACTATGCCCACTTGCCGAGCCGCTTTGCCGCCCAGCGCAAGCTGAAAGAAGACGACATGCCTGCTCCGCAGGAGAAGCTGGCCATGCTGCAGGACACCATCGCCTTCCTCACCGATCAGGGTTACCAGTTTATCGGGATGGATCATTTTGCCAAACCCGATGACGAGCTGGCGGTGGCGCAGCGCGAGGGCAAGCTGCACCGCAACTTCCAGGGCTATACCACTCAAGGTGATTGCGATCTGCTGGGATTGGGGGTCTCCTCCATCAGCATGATCGGTGATGCCTACTCCCAGAATCAGAAAGAGCTCAAGGCCTACTACGCACAGGTTTCAGAGCTGGGTCATGCCCAGTGGAAAGGCTGCTCGCTCAATCAGGATGACCTGATCCGCCGTGAGGTGATCAAGCGGCTTATCTGCGATTTTCGTTTGAATTTTGCTTCGGTCGAGCAGGCGCACGGGCTCAATTTCAGAGAGTATTTTGCTGACGATCTCAAACTGCTGCAGACCTTCATCAACGATGGACTGGTGCGCATGACGGAGGATGGTCTGGAGGTATCCTCCACAGGACAGCTGCTGATCCGTAATATTTGCATGTGTTTCGATGTCTATCTGCGCAACAAGGCACGCCAGCAGCAGTTCTCTCGCGTGATTTAAGCTTGTTTGCTGATCAAAAAATAGAGAAGGGCGCCATCGTGGTGCCCTTTTCATATCGACTGGTGCTTAAACAGCGGGCCGAGAAGGTTCTGGCAAGAAGGCGCTGGGCTGAGGTAAGCGATGGGGATGTGAAACTCAGATAAAAAGATGGGGGCGACTTTCGTCGCCCCCGGTAGTCGTATCGCTCAGATCCTTGAACGAAGTTGCTCCCTGCAATCCCTGACTGTTTACCTCTTCCTTTAGGTTTCCCCTTCCCAATCCTTTGGGGTGTCCTTTAGCCATCTTGGCCTGACGAGTCATCCTGTCCCGTCGCACTTTCTCCGTCCTGGGAGGTGTCCTTTACCACATCCTGTGGTGAGTCCATTTGCCCAACCCTGGCAGCCAGTCTTCCTGACCGACTTCATTGCGTCCGTGCATGAGTAACTATAAGGATTTTCTAACGGGCTACAACGCCAGATTGGAAAACGTTTTTGTTATTAACGCTTTCGAAAACGGTGTGTTTCTATTTATTCATTTATAAACATGGAGTTAAGTTATTCGCCTTCATGTTTTAAGATCCTATCTTCCGATTATCTCGAGGATCTTTTCGGCTTTTGGCTTACATGTGGAATGGCGGATCTCTTACACGGAATTTTGGTTACTTTGGAAACAGATTCTGTGCTCTGATGGTGATCATCCAATGTGGGTGTGATGGCAGGAAAAGAGCAGTTAATGGGGTATTTATAGGTGCTGGTTGAGGCGCTCATAGATGGTCTGGCGCTCTTCAGGAGTCAGCGAAGAGAAGTAGTGGGTAAAGAGGCGCAGCAACAGGGACTTGTTCATGCCGTCTTGTTGGGTCAGATTACCCAGCTCATCGATGGCCACTGTACTCATGGAGAAGGTGGCTTTTTTGTAGCTGGGCTTCAGATGCTCACCACTCTCGATAAAGGCCAGTGCCGACAAGGCTTCATCCCTATGCAGAGTCAACTCAAGGCTGACCACCTTGGGTTTACCCTTGGCGTAGAACTCCGCATCTTCGATAAACTCGTCAACAGTGAACTTTTTCTGGTGATGCAACTGGTGCTTTTTCTTAAGATCGGCCAGACCCATCTCACACCCCCACTTGCAAGAACTCTTTGGCGATGGCCCGGATCTCTTCGGCAGATTTGCCATCCGGCTCGATCTCCATTACCGATAATCCCTTTTCCTCACTGTCGTCGTAGACGTTGCGGCCATAGGTGATGGAATTCAGTACATCGACTCCGAACGAGGCACATACCTCTTTGGCCTCTAGAATCCGCTTTACCTGATTGGGTAAAGATGGACATTGGGTCAACACAACGGCTGCATTGAGGGTCGGATTGACCATCTTGCAGGTGGTGATGAGATCTTCCATATGGGGCAGGGTCTTGAGGTCGCGCCGCTTGGGTCGCAAGGGGATCAGTGCGTGGGTGGCGACCGCCATGGTAGAGCGCAGCGCCCGGTTGTCTTGCCCGCCGCAATCGACGATAACGTAGTCATAGCGATTTTTCAGGCTGAGCAGATCGTTACGAATATTGCCATAGAGCTGAACGCAGTTGATTTGCGGCAGATCCGGGTTGTCATTGCGTTCCTGAATCCAGTCCGAGGTAGTGCGTTGCGGGTCGCAGTCGACCAGTAACACCTCTCCCTGAAATTGGGATCTGAGGTAGACCGCCAGATTTTGCGCCAGGCAGCTCTTGCCACTGCCACCCTTCTCCCCACCGACCAACAAGATCATGACGTTCCCCTATCCACGAGAAAACCGCTGATTTCAGTATAGGAGGGGGTTGGCTCATCACAAGGCGAGAGGAGTGATGCTCCTCTCGTTCTGCAGGTTAATAGTGAACACTGCCTCCATGCCAGCGGCAGACATAGTCGGGCACCAGCATCTGGGGGGCCTTGTCGACATGGCAGACCACCATGGGCATGGCAGGGGCTCCTTCAGCCTGACTGAATGTAGGGAGCGCAGAGAGCAGCAACGTCGCGAGCAACAGCATGGGTTTCATCTTCATAACAACTCCTTGGTAGTGCCATATGTGTGTGATCCGGATCACTTTCTGAGTTAAGTCGAGGTTGGCGCCAGCGCAAGGTGAAGTGAATAAATTCAATTAATGAAAAAAGTATCAAAAGGCGTTGTGATGACCGACGAGAATGGTTACCCACCTCGATGCGGACTTTGTGCATATTAAGTTGAACTGCACAAAGAGGTGATGACTTATGAGGCTCAGCCTGATGGGGTTGGCGTCAATGCCATGATCTGGGACAAGAAAAGATTTATGCAGTAAATCTGGGCGATATGAGTATTTATTTCCCCTATGTTCCTCTCGTCACGCCGATGTATTCAATACACAGGTAGTAATATTCAGATATTATTTTAGTTTTCACCCATCTTATTGCTTTTAAATGGTTTTTTGTTTTTCATTTTAATCTTCCCAGTGAGTCGGCATGAATAAAAGTTGAATCAACCTGAAATATATCAGGGTGGTTTTGCATGAAGATTCAGGGTTTGCTTGGAGGAAAATGCGTAAATTGCTACTGGAGTCATAGATTGAAAGGTGAATATATTCAGTTCCAAGTGAATGTGATCAATGTCTAAGTTTATTGCGATTGGCAGGTCTAACCTCGGCTTCGAAAGGCAAGGGCAGGATAGAACACAAGCCGATTACCCTACATAAAGAATATCCCGCCTTAGCCACGAGCATGAATAGAAGGAATCTATTCAATCACTCGCAGGGACCACTGCTAGACGGAATATAATCATGAGCAAATTTTATGTAGGTTCTGAAGTTGGCCAATTGCGCCGTGTCATGTTGCACCGCCCCAACCTCAGTCTGAAGCGTCTGACTCCTTCCAACTGCCAGGATCTGCTGTTCGATGACGTCCTGTCTGTTGAACGTGCCGGTCAGGAGCACGACAAATTCGCTCAGGTACTGCGCGATCAGAATGTCGAAGTTTTCCTGCTGACCAATCTGCTGGCCGAAACCCTGGATGTGCCGGAAGCCAAAACCTGGCTGCTGCAACATCAGGTCTCCGACTATCGCCTCGGCTCTTCTTTTGCCAACGATGTGCGCTGCTTCCTGGCTGACATGCCGCACCGCGAACTGGCCCGCATTCTCTCTGGCGGTCTGACTTACTCCGAGATGCCCTACAGCGGCGTCAACATGGTAGTAGGCATGCACGCACCGACCGATTTCATCATTGAGCCGCTGCCCAACCACCTCTTTACCCGTGATACCTCCTGCTGGGTTTATGGCGGCGTCTCCATCAACCCCATGGCCAAGCCAGCCCGTCGCCGCGAGACCAACCACGTGAAGGCTATCTATCGCTGGCACCCGATGTTTGCCGGTCAGGACTTCATCAAGTACTTCGGTGACGAGGATCGTGACTACGACAACTCCACCATCGAGGGTGGCGACGTACTGGTTATCGGCCGCGGCGCCGTGCTGATCGGCATGTCCGAGCGCACCACCCCGCAAGGTGTCGAGCATCTGGCTCGCAGCCTGTTCAAACATGGTCAGGCCAAACAGGTCATCGCCATGGAACTGCCGAAACACCGCAGCTGCATGCACCTGGATACCGTCATGACCCATATGGATATCGACACCTTCTCCGTCTATCCGGAAGTGATCCGCAAGGATGTGCAGTGCTGGAGCCTGACTCCGGGCGGCGCCACCGGCATGAACATCAAGGAAGAGGGTTACTTCGTCACTGCTATCGAGAAAGCACTGGGCGTGGATCAGCTGAAGATCATCACCACTGGCGGTGACAGCTTCGAAGCCGAACGCGAGCAGTGGAACGACGCCAATAACGTGCTGACCGTGCGTCCCGGCGTGGTGGTGGGCTACGAGCGCAATACCTACACCAATGAGAAGTATGACAAGGCCGGTATCACAGTTCTCTCCATCCCGGGTGATGAACTGGGCCGTGGCCGCGGCGGCGCCCGCTGCATGAGCTGCCCGATGGAACGCGACAGCATCTGATGAGACGGCGTGGCGCCGGCAGAGGCTGGCGCCACACAGAACCAAACTCGAGATTAACCACTATGAAAAAACCAACTGTCGTCGTCGCTCTGGGTGGCAATGCTCTGCTCCGTCGTGGTGAGCCACTGGAAGCGGATATCCAGCGCAAGAATATTGCAACTGCCGCCAAGACCATCGCACTGATCGCTCAGGAGTACAACGTGGTGCTGGTGCATGGCAACGGCCCGCAAGTCGGCCTGCTGGCCCTGCAAAACAGCGCCTACACCAAGGTATCCCCCTATCCGCTGGATGTGCTGGGTGCCGAGTCCCAAGGCATGATCGGCTACATGCTGATCCAGGAGCTGAAAAACCTGATGCCGAGCCGCAACGTCACCGCGCTGCTGACTCAGGTGCAGGTCGATCCCAAGGATCCGGCATTTGCCAACCCGACCAAATTTATCGGCCCCGTCTACGAAGAGGCTGAAGCCCGCACTCTGGCAGAAGAGAAGCACTGGGTGGTCAAGGCTGACGGCAAGTTCTTCCGCCGCGTAGTGCCATCCCCGCTGCCCCAGCGCATCGTTGAAGGCGACGCCATTGAAACCCTGATTGCCCAGGGCCACCTCATCATCTGTACCGGTGGTGGCGGTATCCCGGTGACCTGGGATGGCCAGAGCCTGACCGGTATCGAAGCGGTGATCGACAAAGACATGTCTGCCGCCTATCTGGCCAAGCAGATCAAGGCCGACGCCCTGCTGATCCTGACCGATGCCGATGCCGTCTATCTGGATTGGGGCAAACCGACCCAGCGTCCGCTGCGGATCACCAGCCCGGACGAGCTGGCCGGGGTCAAGTTCGACGCAGGTTCCATGGGACCGAAAGTCGAAGCCTCCTGTGAATTTGTCAAAGCGACCGGCGGCATGGTTGGCATCGGCTCGCTGGAAGATGGCCTCGCCATCCTCAAGGGTGAAGCCGGCACCAATATCGTCGCCACCCGCACCGTACATGCGTAATTACCGACAGCTGTACTGAGAATGCGTAGTCAACACTACTGCCCGAACTGGTCTGAAACATATATAGAGAGAACTCATCATGGCTTTTAATCTGCGTAACCGTAACTTCCTGAAACTGCTGGACTTCACCCCGCGCGAAATCCAATACATGATCGACCTGGCCATCGACCTGAAGAAAGCCAAATACGGTGGCTACGAGCGCAAGCATCTGGTCGGCAAGAACATCGCCCTGATTTTCGAGAAGACCTCCACCCGTACCCGTTGTGCATTTGAAGTGGCGGCCTTCGACCAGGGCGCGCAAGTCTCCTACCTTGGCCCGAGCGGTTCCCAAATTGGTCACAAGGAGTCCATGAAGGACACCGCCCGTGTACTGGGTCGTATGTATGACGGTATCGAATACCGCGGCTACGGTCAGGAGATCGTGGAAGAGCTGGGCGCCTACGCCGGTGTCCCAGTCTGGAACGGCCTGACCAACGAATTCCACCCGACCCAGATCCTGGCCGACTTCATGACCATGCTGGAGCACGGCAAGGGCAAGCGTCTGGATCAAATCAAGTTCGCCTACCTGGGTGATGCCCGCAACAACATGGGTAACTCCCTGATGGTCGGCGCCGCCAAAATGGGCATGGACATCCGTCTGGTCGCGCCGAAAGCTTTCTGGCCGGAAGAGGAGCTGGTTGCCAAGTGCCGCCTGATCGCCGAAGAGACCGGCGCACGCATCACCCTGACCGAAGATGTGAAAGAGGGCGTGCTGGGTGCGGACTTCCTCTACACCGACGTCTGGGTATCCATGGGTGAAGCGAAAGAAGCCTGGGATCAGCGCGTCAAACTGATGACCCCGTATCAGGTCAACATGGATGTCATCAACGCCACCAAGAACCCGGATGTGAAGTTCATGCACTGCCTGCCGGCGTTCCACAACGACGAGACCACCATGGGCAAGGAAGTGGCTGACAAATATGGCATGAAAGGCCTGGAAGTAACCGAGGACGTGTTCGAATCTGAGCACAGCATCGTGTTCGACGAGGCCGAAAACCGGATGCACACCATCAAGGCAGTGATGGTTGCTACGCTGGGCGACTAAGGTCGCAGTAGTGGTGCCGGGGGGCGACCCCCGGCTTTTCGACCATGTGACAGCGGCATAATACCTCTAACCCTACAACCCGCAGCCTGCATGGATACCACACCCACAGAAGGAAGCTGGACCATGACCAAATTCAAGTTCCCGTCAGCCTACACGATACTGTTTGTGCTGATCGCCCTGGTGGCCGCCCTGAGCTGGATAGTGCCGGCCGGCAAATATGAGATGACCATGAACGAAGCCCTCGGCAAAGAAGTGCCGGTGGCGGGTACCTACAAACTGGTGGAGGGGAATCCCCAGGGGATCGTCGATGTGCTGCTGGCACCTATCGATGGCCTCTATAACCACGACACCTATGAGGCAGGCGCCATCGACGTCTCCCTCTTTATCCTGATCATCGGTGGTTTTCTTGGCATTGTGACCAAGACAGGTGCCATCGATGCCGGTATCGAGCGCGTCACCGATCGTCTGCGCGGCCGGGAAGAGTGGATGATCCCGATCCTGATGGCGCTGTTCGCCGCAGGCGGCACCATCTACGGCATGGCCGAAGAGTCGCTGCCGTTCTACACCCTGCTGGTGCCGGTGATGATGGCCGCCCGCTTCGACCCTGTGGTGGCTGCAGCAACCGTGCTGCTGGGGGCCGGTATCGGTACTCTGGGTTCCACCATCAACCCGTTTGCGACCGTGATTGCGGCCAACGCGGCCGGTATCTCCTTCACCGACGGTATCTGGCTGCGCGTCGCCATGCTGGTCGCCGGCTGGCTGCTCTGCGTTGCCTACGTCATGCGTTACGCCAAGATGGTGCGCAGCGATCCGAGCAAATCGCTGGTGGCTGACAAGTGGGAAGAGAACCGTGCCCACTTCCTTGGCAACAAGAGCGACCAGATGCTGGAGTTCACCCTGACCCGTAAAATCGTGCTGGGTATCTTCGTCGCCGCCTTTGCCGTGATGATCTACGGTGTGGCCGTGTTGGGCTGGTGGATGGCGCAGATCTCCGGCGTGTTCCTGGCTGCCGCCATCATCGTTGGTCTTATCTCCCGCATGAGCGAGGAGGAGCTGACCTCCAACTTTATCGACGGTGCCCGTGACCTGCTGGGGGTGGCGCTGATCATCGGTATCGCCCGCGGTATCGTGGTGGTGATGGATAACGGCATGATCACTCACACCATTTTGCACAGTGCAGAAGGGATCGTGACCGGCCTCTCCACCATCGTCTTTATCAACGTGATGTTCGTGCTGGAAGTGGTGCTCTCCTTCCTGGTGCCGTCCTCCTCCGGTCTGGCCGTACTGACCATGCCGATCATGGCGCCGCTGGCCGACTTCGCCAACGTGGGCCGCGATCTGGTGGTGACTGCTTACCAGTCAGCCTCCGGTCTGGTGAATCTGGTGACCCCGACCTCAGCCGTGGTCATGGGCGGCCTGGCCATCGCCAAGGTGCCTTATGTGCGCTGGCTGAAGTGGGTGGCTCCGCTGCTCGGTATCCTGACCGTGCTGATCGTGGTCTGCCTGAGCCTGGGGGCCGTGCTCTCCTGAGAGTGACAAGCAAGATGAAACGGGAGCCTGCGGGCTCCCGTTTTTTATGGGCGCAAGAAGTGATGGACACAAAGTAGCAGGCAACAAAAAGGCGACCCGCGGGTCGCCTCGATATATTTAGGGGAAATGGCTTAGCGGGCCTGCGCCAGCGTGCGCACCACGGCGGCATGGGCCTGACGGGTACGGCTGATATGGCGCGGCGCGACCAGCACCACGTCATTGCCTGCGACGGCGCCCATGATCTCGGGATTGGCGTTGCGATCCAGCAGGCGAGCCACCACGGTGGCGGCCCCCGGAGTGGTGTGGATCAGCACCATCTGCTGGTTGTGCACCACTTCGCGCACCATGTCGTGGATCGAGCGGGTACTGCCGGCAGGTTCCAGCTGCTCGTCGACCAGGGTGTAGACCTTCTTGCCGTTGGCATTCTGGGCCTTGGCAACGCCGAGGCGGCGCAGCAGGCGGGAGATGGTGGACTGGCTGATGTCGGCAAAGCCGCGCTCCGACAGCTCGCGGCGGATCTCTTCCTGGGTGCTGTAGCAGTGCTGACCGATGATCTGGCGACAGGCATCCAGCTGGGCCAGATCGGGCTCTTGGGCAACGGGACGACTGAGGGTTTTGACCACGGCGAATTCCTTTGATGATGACCGGAGGTAAACGCGCGATATCTGCCATAGCAGTCAGTTATCAGGCAAAAATACTGATAATCCATCTATATGCAGGGAATGAGCGGGCATTACCATCTTGCGATGGCAAATTATAGCTGACTGGAAATTCGGTGATGTGACAGGGTTCAAAAATGGGCCCCGAGGGGCCCAATCAGATATCAGTAACGCTCGCTGACGATGTCCTGAGTGAAGGACTTCTCGCAATATTTGCACTTCATCCGTACCACGCCTTTCACTTCGCGCACCCGGAAGTAGCTGTCTACCGGCTCGTTGTGGGAGATGCAGTTGGAGTTGGGGCAGTGGAACACGCCGGCGATGAACTCCGGCAGCTCCAGCTGGTGCTTCTTCACCACATTGAAGTCTTCGATGATGTTGACGGTCGCTTTCGGGGCGAACAGTGCCAGCTGGTTGGCTTGCTGTTCGGTCAGGCGGGTGTTCTCGATCTTGATGAGATCCTTCTTGCCCAGCGCGCCGGATTTCAGGTTGAAGCCGACGGTGATCCGCTCCTGGGTTTCAACCAGCTGGAACAGCTTGAGGATCTTGATGCCCTGGCCAGCGGGGATGTGATCGATGACGGAGCCGTGACGGATGGCTTCGACTTGCAGTTGGTTCTTGTCAGACATGATATTCCCCTAAGCTCAGACAGTTTCGTTCAGTACCAGTGCCAGCAGCGCCTGGCGTGCATAGACCCCGTTCTCAGCCTGCTGGAAGTAGCAAGCGTGGGGAGTCTTGTCGACCGCTACATCGATCTCGTCGACGCGGGGCAGGGGATGCAGGATCTTCATGGTGGGCTTGGCCCCTTCCAGGGTTGCCAGCTCCAGAATGAACTTGGCAGCCATGTGCTTGTATTCGGTCTCGTCGAAGCGCTCTTTCTGGACGCGGGTCATGTAGAGGATGTCCAGCTCCGGCATCACCTCTTCCATGGTCTGGTGGACGCTGAACTGGATGCCCTTCTCTTCCAGCTCTTCGCAGATGTAGTCCGGCATCGCCAGCGCTTCCGGGGAGATGAAGAAGAAGCGGCAGTTGAACAGGCTGAGTGCCTGGGCCAGCGAGTGCACGGTGCGGCCATATTTCAGGTCACCGACGAAGGCGACGTTGAGGTTGTCCAGACGGCCCTGGGTCTCATGGATGGTGAACAGGTCGAGCAGGGTCTGGCTCGGATGCTGGTTGGAGCCGTCGCCGCCGTTGATGACCGGCACGCGGGAGAACTCGGAGGCCAGACGGGCCGCGCCCTCTTTCGGGTGGCGCATCACCACCGCATCCGAGTAGGAGCCGATGATTTTGATGGAGTCAGCCAGCGTCTCGCCCTTCTTGGCGCTGGTGTTGCCACCGTCGGCGAAGCCGATGATGTTGCCGCCAAGGCGCTGTACCGCGGTCTCGAAGGAGAGGCGGGTGCGGGTGGAGGCTTCGAAGAAGCAGCTGGCAACCAGCTTGTCTTTCAACAGGCTGGTGTCAGGTTCAGCCTTCAACCGTTGTGCGGTTGAGACTACCAGTTCCATTTCTGACCGGGTCAGGTCCGAAATGGAGATGACATGTTTCTTATAGAGTGGATTGGTCATCGTCTGCATTCCCTTTGACATCATTGGAGGTTTTTCGGGCACAAAAAAAAGCCCCTGAAACAGGGGCTTTTTTTAAAAATAACTGGGGATCGTTGGGGTGGGAACCGGAAACAACGGGGACGCTCTGGTGCGCACCACCCGTCTGCAAGGCTGTTTTCTGAATCAAAAACTGCATCGTTTCTTCCCGACCTTTTTCAAAACCGGACAGATTATAGGGCCGCTTTTTTAATTGTCAAAATTTTATTTCCGATGCCAATTTCAGCATGAAAAACGTTTAAGTGGCGGAAACATGACGACAAATCCACACCTTGTGCGTCTCTTGCAGCGATTCCCCATCGCGGGCCATGGCGCGCAAATAACCGAGTCGGTGGTGTCCTTCCAGCAAGCAGTAGGGTTGCGGCAGCGGTTGCCCGTTCGGGTAGCTGGCACCCTCTTCCGGCACCAGCACGATGACAGGTTCGGGCCAGGTGCCGTCGCTCAGCATCTTCTCGCCGAGCCAGGAGCGGCGCACATAGCGATTGCTGCGCAGCATCTCGCCCCAGCGCTCGATCACCTCCATATGGCGGGAGTCCACCTGATCCACCAGCTGCGCGGTGGGCCAGCTTTCACAGGTGAACTGATGGCTGGCGAGATCGATGAAGCTCCAGTTGGACTCAAAACCGCGCCAATGACGGTAAATCCACTGGGAGAGCACATTTTCAGGAATAAAGGGCACCAGCGGCGCGACCCGTTCAAGATAGGCGGGCAGGGCTTCTGTCTTGCGTTCATCCCTGAAATTGAGGGGCGCCAATTGTTGGAGCAGTCGGTAATTGAGCATAAGTGGCCTCCCGGTACCTGATTTCACCCTACCCCCATTTATGTCCCATTCCTACCCCGGCAGGGCTGCAAATACAGCAAGTTATCCCGCTTTGCTGCACAAACAAGCGCGACTTGTTCGGGATTTGTGCAATCGCATTGAAAGTGTGAAAAAAGCCTTTACCTTTGAAACCCGCTTTGTATACTACGCCTCGTTTGTTGCAGGGGCGTAGTTCCAATTGGTAGAACAGCGGTCTCCAAAACCGATGGTTGCGGGTTCGAGTCCTGCCGCCCCTGCCATTATCAGAAAGGCCAGCTCATTGAGCTGGCCTTTCGCATTTCCGGCGTTCACCGTCTGTCCCTCCCGCCCCCTGTTTCTTCTCCTGATTGCTCCACTGCTGGATAGCATGGAATAGCGAGCAACCAACTTATGGTAGCAATCTCTGTTGTTGATAGATGTAAAAATATACGGATTCACTAAAGTCTGTTCATATTGCGGCCGATAGCCTTTGATACATCAGGGTATTCCCTGCCTGACACAACAACAAGGATTCGTCGTCATGACCCTCTCTCTGCGCGGCAAGCTGCTGGCCACCAGTCTTGGCGTAGTGCTGCTGATGGCATCACTGCTCGGCATCGTTGCCTTTCACACCCTAAAATCCCGCACCATGAGCGCCATCCAGAGCGAGGCGGTCAACTATGGCCACGCCTACTCGGTCGCCATCGGCGAATGGATGACGGATCGCAAGAACACCGTCCATGCGCTGGTCAACCTGATCAGCGATAACCCCCAAGCCGAGCTGGTGCCGCACCTGAAGCAGGCCTACACCTCGGGCGGCTTCGGCCTCACCTATTTTGGCTCCGCGCAGGGGGTGATGACCCGGCAGGACCCCTCCCTCAACACCGGTAACTATGACCCGCGCGAGCGCCCCTGGTATCAGGATGCGGTGAAAGCGGGGCAGCTCATCGTCACCGCCCCCTATGTCAGCGTCACCATGCAGAAGCTGGTGGTCACTCTTTCCGAGCCGGTGCGCCATCAGGGCGAGCTGGTCGGTGCCGTGGGGGCCAACCTGGCGCTCGACAAGCTGATCGACGAAGTGCTGGCGATGAAGGTGCAGGGTGAGGGCTATGCCATGCTGCTGGACAGTAGCGGCCTCATCGTCGGCCATCCGCAGAAGGATTTGGCGCTCAAGCCCATCGCCGAGCTGGCGCCGGGACTCTCTGCCGCCACCTTCCAGCAGTGGGGCCGTGAAAACAGCGAGCTGCACGCCGCCACCCTCGACGGGCGGGATGTGCTGCTGGCGGTACAACCGGTACCGGGCACCGACTGGCTGCTGGCCATGGTGATGTATCGCGATGTGCTGGAGGCGCCGCTCAGCAGCCTGCTGTGGGAGCTGGTGGGGCTGACGCTGGTGCTGATGCTGGTGTTCAGCGCCCTGCTCACCGCCACCTTCAAATACCTGTTCGCCGATCTCGGTCGGGTCGCGCACGCCCTGCACGACATTGCCCACGGCGAGGGGGATCTCACCGTTCACATCAACACTCACAGCAAGGATGAGGTGGGTCAGCTGGCCCAGAACTTCAACCAATTCGTGGCGCGGCTGCACGGTATCGTCAGCCGGTTGCGGGATGTGACCGTCGAGCTGGCGGCCCAGTCTCGCGCTCAGGCGGCCGGGGCGCAGGCCCGCAGTCAGCGGGTGCGCCAGCAGCAGGATGAGATCGTGATGGTGGCGACCGCGGTGACCGAGATGGCTTCCGCTACCCAGGAGATCGCCGGTAACGCCGAGTTTGCCGCCACTACCGCCACCGATGCGGTCGCACTGGCGGTCGCCGGCCAATCCCAGGTTGGCCAGAGTCAGCGCAGCATTACCGGTCTGGCGGACGAAGTGGCCGATGCCAGCCAGATCATCAATGAGCTCGACAGCCATGCCCAGAAGATCAGCGGCATTCTGGCGACCATCAGCGGCATCGCCGAGCAGACCAACCTGCTGGCGCTCAACGCGGCCATCGAGGCTGCGCGGGCTGGTGAGCAGGGCCGCGGCTTCGCGGTAGTCGCGGACGAGGTGCGGGTGCTGTCACGCCGTACCCACGACTCCACCGACGAGATCCAGCAGATGATCGAGACCCTGCAGCAGACCACCCGTCGCGCCGTGGGTGGCATGGAGACCAGCCGTCAGCTGGCGGGTACCAGCGTCGAGGATGCGGAAGCGGCCAACCAGAGCCTTGCCCGGATCAACGAGGCAATCGGCTCCATCAGCGACATGGCGACCCAGATCGCGGCGGCGGCCGAGGAGCAGACTTCGGTGACCGGCGAGATCAGCCGCAATACCGAGAATATCCGCCACGTCTCGCAAGAGCTGGCCGAGCAGGCGGGCAGCGAGGCGGCGCAGGCGGCCGAACTCAAGTCGTTGACCGAGCGGCTGGAGCAGGAGATCGGCCGTTTCCGGCTCTGATCCTCAGGCCATCTTCCATGAAAAAGGGCAGCCCGCGGGCTGCCCTTTCTTATTGTCGCTGACCGTCAGGCGGCGCTCTCCAGCTGCGCCAGATGGAAGGCACGCCAGTTGCCGTCGGGCAGGTAGTGCTTGCCCTGCTGCCAACTGGGATCGTGCTGTACCACGTAGCGGTAGTGGTAGGTCTGCTGCTGGCCGACATAACGCCCCTGCGTCGGGTCGAAGATCTCCACCTCGATGAGCTGGCGCAGATATTCGCTCTGGGGATCATCTTCACCGTGGAAGTTCTCCATCTCGTCGAGGGCCGCGATGGCGGCAGGGAAGTCGTCCAGCACAAAAAGCTCACCATAAACCCAGTCATCCCCCTGCAGCAGGGCGGGGTAGCCCTTGTGCTGCAGATGATAGAGGGCACCGCGCACCCGGGCGCGCCGCGGCGCTTGGCTCACGTGGTGAGCCAGATAGCGGCGGTAGTTGAACAGCCCGTCCATCAGGCTGCCGTAGACGAACAGCGGGCGTGGCTGGCAAAGGCTCATGAGATCTCGCCGCCCACGACCTTGATATCGCCATCCTGCTGCAGCACCACCGCCTCGATGGCCAGCGCCAGAGCGCGGGTAATGTCGCTCATGGCGAGGCAGGGCTGGTTCACCTTGTCCGCTACCTGCTCGGTGATGTAGGGAACGTGGATAAATCCGCCGCGCACCGCCGGGAACTCTTTTTCAATCAGGTAGTGCAGCTGGTACATGATGTGGTTGCAGACGAAGGTGCCGGCGGTGTTGGAGACCGCCGCCGGAATGCCGTTCTCCTTGATGCGCTGCACCATCCCCTTGAGGGGCAGACGGGAGAAGTAGGCCGGAGCACCATCGGCCTGAATCACTTCGTCGATGGGTTGCTGCTGCTCGTTGTCGGGGATGCGGGCATCGTCGATGTTGATGGCGACCCGCTCCGGGGTAATGGCGAAGCGGCCGCCCGCCTGACCGACGTTGATCACCACGTTGGGCTGGTACTGGCGCATCAGCTCTGCCAGCAGGGTGGCTGACTTGCCAAAGACGGTGGGGATCTGCGCCTTGATCACTGTGGCGTCCAGAATGGTTTCCGGCAGGCGTTTGACCGCCTCCCATGCCGGGTTGATGGGCTCGCCGCCGAAGGGGTCAAAACCGGTAATCAGTACTTTCATCATCTTCTCCCGAATGGTCAGAATGCCCAGAAATACATGAGGGCGATATGGATCAGCACCAGCGTCAGCGCCATCGGCACCTGCACCTTGATCACCTTGTTGAGATCCTTCATCTCCAGCAGGGCGGCGGGCAGGGCGTTGAAGTTGGCTGCCATGGGGGTCATCAGGGTGCCGCAGAAGCCGGCGGTCATCGCCAGCGCACCGGCTAACACCGGGTCACCGCCTTGGGCGATGACGAAGGGGATGCCGATGCCGGCGGTGATGACGGTGAAGGCGGCATAGGCGTTGCCCATGATCATGGTGAAGACCATCATGCCGAGGCAGTAGGCCACCACCCCGACGAAGGGGCTGCCGACCGGCACTACGGTTGAGATCCCGTGGGAGATGACATCGCCGACGCCGGATGTGTTGAAGATCACCCCGAGCGCAGCCAGCAGTTGCGGCAGAATGCCGGTGATGCCGACCTGCTGGATCATCCGGTCGGAGTCACCCACTACGGTGGAGGGGGTGGCCCGGGTCAGCAGTACCGTGATGACGAAGGCGATGACCGCCGCCAGACCGATACCGACCTGACCGCCAAGGGGGGTGAACTGGGCGATCACCACCGCCAGCACGGCCAGCAGGATGCAGGGGAGGAAGATCCGGTTGCCGATGCGGTTGGCGTGGCGCTGGGACTCCTCCTCGCTCGCCTGCTCCAGCTTGCCGATCTTCACCTGCTTGAGCAGGGTGATGGCCCCCATGGCGAGGATCAGCACGCCATTGATGACATTGGGGATATAGCTGCCGAAGGCGAACAGCACACCCAGGATGGTCCAGAACAGGGCGGTGCCGATCTTGGCCGGGTGGCTGGGGTCACGCAGGACGCGCCAGGCGCTGCTGAACAGGATGACGCCGATCAGCACATAAAAGAATTCGAGCATGTTGGGGATGAGGGTCGCCATTATTGTTGCCCCTCCTTGTCGCTGCTCACGGTATATGTCTTGGCCATCTGACGGTCAAACCACATATTGGAAATAGCCACCATCAGCAGGGCAATAATGGCTATTGGCATGGATGCCTTGGCAATATCGACGGCAGAGACGCTATATCCAAGAGATTCAAATGTACCGACGATCAGCAATACCCCGGCTGAGGCGACGAAGGTATTCTGGGCAAAGAAGTTGCCGTAGTTTTCGGTGGCGGAAACCCGCGCCTTGATATATTCCTCATCCTCTTCGCTTAATTTGCCGTGCACCTTGGTAGCAGCAGCCTGAGTCATAGGGTTGACCAGCGGACGAATAAACTGGGTGTGACCCTGAACCCGCACCGAGAAGAGGCCGGCCAGTTCGCGGATAAACATATAGAGGGTCATGAACTTGCCCGGGGTGAGTTTCTTGATCCGCTCGATCAGGGTGACTGCCTGCTGTTTCAGACCGTAGCGTTCACAGATGCCGATCATCGGCAGGGTCAGCAGAAACAGCGTCACCATGCGGTTGGAGACGAAGGCTTCACCCAGCAGGGAGAGGCAATCGGTCATGGATAGGCCGGAGACCAGCGCCGTGGTGACGGCGGCCACCAGTACGACGGCCAGAGTGTCGAGTTTGAAATAAAATCCCAATAAAATAATAAGAATTCCGCTTAATTTAATAAATTCCAATTAATCACCTCGTTAAAGTGAATATTTATATGCATTTTGGGGTGGCCGAGCTGTTTATCATCTGGTTACTGCGATGGCAACAAAAAATCCCCAAAAAGGGATTCGATTGGTTTCTTGTTGGGGCTTTTTGTCGGTTTATCGTTCGTTGGTAAATGGTGAGTCCTGCACCGTCCAGGCTATTTTGTTGCCCCCTAATCATTCATTCAGATTATTTTGGGGAGCCTGGCGACAATAAATATTGGGCTGACAATATGATCGCTATTCTCTTCCATTGATGGGTGATGGGTGATGGGTGATGGGTGATGGGTGATGGGGATTGTTGCGCAATGTCTATCTGGCAACCGTCAGCGAATGGCTGGGTATGGCGGTGGTTGTGCGGAGCAGGGTTGAGGAACTCGAGAGGGAAAGGCGGAGAGAACCGGTGGCGATGGCATCGCCACCGGTGCTGTCTCAGGGGGTCTGCTTGACCCAAATCAGCTGGTCGGTGGCAAAGCCCAGCGACTTCGCCTTGGCGACCAGCGCATCCACCTTCGCCTTGGGCGGGTTGGGTGAGCGGGAGAGGATCCAGAGGTAGTCGTGGTTGTAGCTGGTCACCAGCGAGAGCTGGTAATCGGGGTCGAGGTCGATGACGTTGTAGCCGCCGTAGAAGGGGCCGAAGAAACTCACCTTGAGCCGCGCCTCGTCCGGGTTGCCGACGAAGTAGGCCTTGCCCTCGGCTTCGCGCCAGCTGCCATCGCTCTGCTTGCCGCGGTTGAGCACCTTGACGCCGCCATCGTCCCGCAGGCTGTAGGTGGCGCTCACCTGCTCCAGCCCCCGTTCGAAGCTGTGGTCGAGGCGGGCGATTTCGTACCAGGTGCCAAGATAACGGTCGAGCTGGAAGCCAGTAACGGGGCGAATGCCGTCGGCAATCCCGGTACAGGCCGTCAGCAGTAAAGCGGTGAACAGGCAAAGCAGTGAACGCATAAGTAATCCCTTTCTTGTTATCCCTCGATGATGCGCAGCTGGCCATCCCGGAAGCGGGAGGCCTGATCCGTCGGCGTGCTGCCGAAGAAGCGCTTGTACTCCCGACTGAACTGGGAGTTGCTCTCGTAACCGACTCTGGCCGCCGCGGTGCCCGCCTTGATGCCATCGTGCAGCATCATCATCCGCGCCTTGTGCAGGCGAAACGACTTGATGTACTGCAGCGGCGAGGTGGCAGTGACCGCCTTGAAGTGGTGGTGAAAGGCGGAGATGCTCATGTTCACCTCTCGCGCCAGCTCCTCCATGGTGAGGTTGTCGGCATAACGGGACTCTATCATACGCAGCACCCGGGCGATCTGGCCCACATGGTTGTGGCGATTGGCGAGCGCCTGCAGCGCCGGGCCTCCCCCCTCGGTGAGGGCGTGGAACAGCATCTCCCGCACCGTCTGCGGCCCCAGCACCCTGGCGTGCAACGGGTTGTCCATCAGCTCGATCAGTCGCTCGGCGGCGCAAAACATGGTTTCCGACAGGGGGACCGAGTGGACGCCGCTCTTTTGTGGCGCGGGGGCGGGTAGGGCATCGCCCAGCTCCAGCAGCAGCTCTTGCAGGGTTACCAGATCGATCTCGATGGTAAAACCGATAAGCGGCTGCTCGGGGGAGGCGAAGCACTCGCACTCGCAGGGCAGCGGCAGGGTCATCAGCAGATAGTGGTTGGGGTCGTAGCGAAACACTTGATCCGCCAGATAACCCACCTTGTGTCCCTGCAGGATAACGATCATCCGCGGTTGGTAGAGCACCGGGGTGCGGCCATGGTGCTCAGTGGTATAGATGAGGTTGACCTGTTTCACCGGTGATGGGGTGATGCCGGGGGCGGTGACGTGGCGGGTCAATCTGGTTGCGAGGTCGCTGTAACGGTTTTGCATGTGCGCTCTTTGATTCGATAGTTCCGGTTTTTGCTGCTTTGTAGAAATAGGCAAGAATAAAGCAGAATGTTGTCTTGATGGTAGGGTGGTTATGGAGAAAAATGCAATCACGATTTCGCGGCCTGGCCGCCCTGACTATCAGAAGAAGGCAATGTCGATGAACAACTTTACTCTCCATACCCCGACCAAAATCCTGTTCGGCCAAGGGCAGATCGCCCAGTTGCGCGAGCAGCTTCCGAGCGATGCCCGCGTCATGATCACCTACGGTGGCGGCAGCGTGGTACGCAGCGGCCTGCTGGAACAGATCCGCAACGAGCTGGCTGGCATGACCCTGTTTGAATTTGGCGGCATCGAGCCGAACCCGGCCTACGAGACCCTGATGGGCGCCGTGGAGCTGGCCCGTGCCGAGCGGGTCGACTTCCTGCTCGCCGTTGGCGGTGGTTCCGTGCTCGATGGCACCAAGTTTATCGCCGCTGCCGCGCACTACGATCTGGCCAAGGATCCCTGGCACATTCTCGAGACCGTCGGCAGCGAAGTGCGTTCCGCCATCCCGCTTGGTTCTGTGCTGACCCTGCCGGCGACCGGTTCCGAAATGAACATGGGGGCCGTCATCACCCGTCGCAGCAGTGGTGACAAGGTGCACTTCTTTTCGCCGTTCGTGATGCCGCGCTTCGCCGTGCTGGATCCGGTGCTCACCTACACCCTGCCCGAGCGTCAGGTGGCGAACGGGGTAGTGGATGCTTTCGTCCACATAGTGGAGCAGTACCTCACCTATCCGGTCAATGCCAAGGTGCAGGATCGCTTCGCTGAAGGCTTGCTGCTGACCTTGATCGAAGAGGGCCCCAAGGCGCTGGCCGAACCGCACAACTACGAGGTGCGCGCCAACATCATGTGGAGCGCCACCATGGCGTTGAACGGCCTGATCGGCGCCGGTGTGCCGCAGGATTGGGCCACCCACATGCTGGGTCACGAGCTGACTGCCCTGCACGGCCTCGACCACGCCCAGACTCTGGCGGTGGTGCTGCCCGCCCTGCTGCAGGCCAAGCGCAAACAGAAACATGCCAAGCTGCTGCAATACGCAGAGCGGGTGTGGGGTCTGAACAGCGGCAGCGAAGCGGAGCGCATCGACGATGCCATCGCCGCGACCCGCGACTTCTTCGAGCGGATGGGGGTCAAGACCCGACTGCGTGACTACGGTCTGAAAGATCTGGGTATCGACACCCTGATCGGCAAGCTGGGTGAGCACGGCATGACCCGTCTGGGCGAGCACAGCGACATCGATCTGGTGCAGAGCCAGCATATTTATGAAGCGGCCTGGTAAGGGCCGCCAATCGGTGCCAAACGGGCGAAACGATTGAATTGTCGGGGCCCTCTCCCGCCTTCTGGCGGCAGAGTGGCCCCGCTTTTGTTGGGAAAATGTTACTTTTCGGCGTTTCGCTGCGAGAAGTGCGACGAAAGCGGATTTCGTAAGAACAAAAAACGCTAAGATAGAGGGCCGGTAAAACATTTTTTTTGACTGGTTGGATCACTTTTTTCAGCCGTTTTTACTGGTATAAGCCTCTAATTTGGTTTGTTTTTTTTAATCGTAGCCAGGGATGGGCTGAATTCTGTACGAGTGCCGTCGGGACTGCGGTTGTAATAAAACTCCAAAATTTGATACTAATCACCTTCGCGCCTGAAAAGCGGGGGCCTGACCATGACAGGAGGTTGAGGTAAAGCCTACTGATTTTCATAACAAAGAGCCCTGGACCTGCACTTTGGTCATGTCTTGTTTCGTCAGAAGTGAGACACTGGGCAGCGATTGTTTATTAACCATCAGGGAATAGTCATGCAGATTGGAATACCGAGAGAGAGTCTCGCCGGTGAGACCCGGGTCGCAGCGACCCCGGCTACCGTCGAGCAGCTGAAAAAGCTCGGCTTCGAGGTCGCCATCGAGACCGGCGCAGGCCTGTCGGCCAGCTTCGATGATGCCGCCTTCGAGGCTGCCGGTGCCAGCGTGGTGCCGAATGTCTGGCAAGCCGACCTTATCTTCAAGGTCAATGCGCCGACCGATGCCGAGATCGCACAAATTAAAGATGGCGCCACTCTGGTGAGCTTCATCTGGCCTGCCCAGAACCCTGAGCTGGTCAAGAAGCTGTCCGAGCGCAACATCAATGTGATGGCGATGGATATGGTGCCGCGGATCTCCCGTGCCCAGTCCCTCGATGCCCTCTCCTCCATGGCCAACATCGGTGGCTATCGCGCCGTGGTTGAAGCTGCGCACCAGTTTGGTCGCTTCTTCACCGGTCAAATCACCGCAGCCGGTAAAGTGCCGCCTGCCAAGGTACTGGTGATTGGTGCCGGTGTTGCCGGTCTGGCTGCCATCGGTACGGCCGGTTCCCTCGGTGCCATCGTGCGTGCGTTCGATACCCGTCTGGAAGTGGCCGAGCAGATCGAATCCATGGGTGGGGAATTCCTCAAGCTGGACTTCGGTGGCGAAGACGGCGCATCCAGTGATGGTTACGCCAAAGTCATGTCTGATGAGTTCATCAAGGCCGAGATGGAGCTGTTCGCCCAGCAGGCCAAAGAGGTGGACATCATCATCACCACCGCCCTGATCCCGGGCAAGCCGGCTCCCAAGCTGATCACCAAAGAGATGGTCGACAGCATGAAGCCGGGCTCAGTCATCGTGGACATGGCCGCTCAGGCTGGCGGTAACTGTGAATACACGGTTCCGGGTGAACTGCATGTCACCGACAACGGCGTCAAGGTGATCGGTTACACCGATCTGCCGGGTCGTTTGCCTGCCCAATCCTCCCAGCTCTACGGTACCAACCTGGTCAACCTGATGAAGCTGATGTGCAAGGAGAAGGACGGCAACGTCGCTATCGACTTCGAAGACGTGGTTCAGCGCAACATGACGGTGATCCAGGCCGGTGAAGTGACCTTCCCGCCGCCCGCCATCTCCGTCTCTGCCGCCCCGCAGAAACCGGCCGCCGCCAAACCGGCCGCCAAGAAGGAAGAGGCCAAGCCCTCCAACAAGAAGTTCGTGTTCGGTGCCATCGGTATCGCCGCCTTCGGCTGGATCGCCTCCGTTGCCCCGGCAGCCTTCCTCTCCCACTTCACCGTATTCATCCTGGCCTGTGTGGTCGGTTACTACGTGGTGTGGAACGTCTCGCACGCCCTGCATACGCCGCTGATGTCGGTCACCAATGCCATCTCCGGCATTATCGTGGTCGGTGCCCTGCTGCAGATCGGGCAAGGGTCGACTCTGGTTACCGCGCTGGCGTTCATCGCCGTGCTGATTGCCAGTATCAACATCTTCGGCGGCTTCACCGTCACTCAGCGCATGCTGAAGATGTTCCGTAAGGATTAAGGGGGTTTAACGTGTCTCAAGGACTGGTAACAGCATCCTATATCGTTGCCGCCGTGCTCTTCATCCTCAGTCTCGCGGGACTGTCGAAGCAAGAAACGGCCAAGCATGGCAACCTGTTCGGTATCGCGGGTATGGCTATCGCCCTGCTCGCCACCGTATTCAACCCGGAGACCAGTGGTGTTCACTGGATCATCCTGGCCATGGTGATCGGCGGTGCCATCGGCGTGCGTCTGGCGCTCAAGGTCGAGATGACCGAGATGCCCGAGCTGGTGGCCGTGCTGCACAGCTTCGTGGGTATGGCAGCGGTGCTGGTGGGCTTCAACAGCTTCATCGATCTGCACCCTTCTGCACCTGCTGAGGTGGTCGTCTCCGTCGGTTCCAACCTGGATGCCACTCTGGCAGCCGCCCGTGCGGCGTTCGAGCAGGCCAACAGCGTTGCCCAGGTCGAGCACCTGACCGGCGCCATGCTGAACATCCATCTGGTCGAGATCTTCCTGGGCGTCTTCATCGGTGCCGTGACCTTCACCGGTTCCGTGGTTGCCTTCGGCAAACTGCGTGGTCTCATCTCCTCCAAGCCGCTGATGCTGCCGCACCGCCACAAGCTGAACCTGCTGGCCGTGGTCGCCTCGCTGGCGCTGATGCTCTACTTCGTCAACGCGGGCGGCTCTACCTTCGCCCTGCTGGTGATGACCCTGATCGCCTTCGCCTTCGGCTGGCATCTGGTTGCCTCCATCGGTGGCGCAGACATGCCGGTCGTGGTCTCCATGCTCAACTCCTACTCCGGTTGGGCGGCTGCGGCGGCGGGCTTCATGCTCTCCAACGACCTGCTGATCGTCACCGGTGCTCTGGTAGGTTCCTCCGGTGCGATCCTCTCTTACATCATGTGCAAGGCGATGAACCGCTCCTTCATCTCCGTGATCGCCGGTGGCTTCGGCTCCGATGGCGTGGCCTCCACGGCTGATCAGGAGATGGGCGAATACCGCGAAACCAGCGCCGAGGAAGTTGCTGACCTGCTGAAGAACTCCAGCTCCGTCATCATCACCCCGGGCTACGGTATGGCGGTGGCGCAGGCCCAGTATCCGGTGGCTGAAATCACCCAGAAGCTGCGTGATCGTGGCGTCAAGGTGCGTTTCGGTATCCACCCGGTTGCCGGTCGTCTGCCTGGCCACATGAACGTGCTGCTGGCGGAAGCGAAAGTGCCGTATGACATCGTGCTGGAAATGGACGAGATCAACGACGACTTCGCCGATACCGATACCGTGCTGGTGATTGGTGCCAACGACACCGTCAACCCGGCCGCGATGGAAGATCCGGGCAGCCCGATCGCCGGTATGCCGGTGCTGGAAGTGTGGAAAGCGCAGAATGTCATCGGCTTCAAGCGTTCCATGAACACTGGCTACGCCGGTGTCCAGAACCCGCTGTTCTTCAAGGAAAATACCCAGATGCTGTTTGGCGATGCCAAGGCCAGCGTCGAGGCAATCCTGAAAGCACTGTAAGTGCCGCTCAGAGAGTGAATATCAAGGAGGCTTCGGCCTCCTTTTTTATTGCTCATCCCTTGTATATCCTCAATCCATACGGACCATGAGGGATCTCCATGATGTGGTGTCAGGGTTGGCGAAGGATCGGGTTGTACGGCTGGCTGCTGGCCTCCCTGTTTGGTACTGGTTCGGCCGTGGCGACGAACGAGCCGCCGACTCTGACGCTGCTGACCGAGCTGTGGCCCCCTTATGTGATGCGTGGTGACAATGGCGAGCTGGCTGGCGCCGATCTCGATCTGGCCTGTACCGTGTTGCGCCAGATGGGTTATCGCACTGAAATCAGGGTGCTGCCCTGGAAGCGGGTTCTGCAGCAGGCCCGTCTCAAGCAGGGGGATGCGGTAGTCGACGTCTTCTTTGAACCTTCCCGCCAGCACTGGCTCCACTACCCCGAAGAGCCGCTCTCTTACAGCGGTGAAGTGCTCTTCTATCCATCGGCTCGTCCGGTGGATTTCAGGCAGCTCTCCGACCTCAAGGGGCTGCGGATAGGTATTCAGGAAGATTATGCCTACAGCCCCGATTTTCTGACCGATCCCGGGGTGATCCGGATGCCGATGACGGGGGAGGGGAATGCCATCAAACAGCTGCATCTGATGATGGCCGGTCGGCTGGACGGGGTGGTGCTCAACGAGCGGGTCGGTCGCTACTTGCTGCATACCCAGGGGCTGCAGGATCAGGTGAGCCATGGCTCGCGCCTGCTGACCGACGACAACCGCAACTTCCTCGCGTTTACCCACAAGCCCGGCCACGACCAGCTGGCTATCCGCTTCTCCTCTGCCCTCAAGGCGTTCAAACAGACCCCCGCCTACAAGCAGCTGCTGGCCCGCTACCATCTCTAGGCAGCCCCTCCGTCTGTGCGTTACATCACAATTTGTCGCGCTTTGTTAAAAGATGGGCATAATGGCGCTGAAAAAGCGATGTTGCGCAACTTAATTTGATTTTATTGATATTAAAATCAAATTAAGTTGATTGGTATGGGCTGTCATCAGACGGCCACCTCTCTCGCGACGCCACGGCGACGCGTTCCTGCTTGATGCTGACCCAGTGTCACCCTTTTTTACCATGCTGTTGCCTGTGGCGATGACAGGTATTGCACTACCAAGATGAGAATGCACAGATGAAACCACAATGGACCGACTTTGTTACCCTGCTCAAGCGTGAAGTGGTGCCCGCCCTGGGCTGTACCGAGCCGATGTCGGTGGCGCTGGCGGCGGCCAACTGCCGCAAGCTGCTGGGGGAGACCCCGACCCGCATCAGCGTCTGGGTCAGTGGCAATCTGTTCAAGAACGGCATGGGGGTCGGGGTACCGGGCACCGGCATGATCGGTCTACCGGTGGCCGCTGCGGTCGGCATCACAGGGGGCAATCCCGATGCCGGGCTGGAGGTGCTCAAGACCCTCACACCAGAACAGGTGGAAGCGGCCAAGGCGCTGCTGCCGGTGATCAAGGTGGATGTTAAGGATGTGCCGGACGTGCTCTACGCCGAGGTTCTGGCCGAAGTTGAAGGGCACAGTGCCCGGGTGGTGATCTGCACCGACCACACCCGTATCATCCTGATGGAGAAGGATGGCGAGGTTCTGATGGAGCAGGCCAGTGCCCCCGGCGTGCAGATCCAGCCAGCCAAATCCGCCAAACCGACCATGACCCTGCGGGAGATCGTCGATTTTGCATTGGAAGTGCAGCTGGCGGAGATCGACTTTATCCGCGAGGCCGCCACCATGAATCAGGCGCTGGCAGATGAAGGGTTGCAGGGTTACGGCCTGAAGATTGGCAAGATCCTCACCGAACAGGTGGAGCGCAAGCTGCTCTCCGATGACCTGATGACGCTGGCGATGCGCCTCTCCTCCGCCGCCTCCGATGCGCGGATGGATGGTGCCATGCTGCCCGCCATGTCCAACTCCGGTTCTGGCAATCAGGGCATTGCCGCCACCATGCCGGTGGTCGCGGCCGCCCGCTTCCTCAAGGCGAGCGACGAGCAGCTGACCCGGGCACTGGTGATGAGCCATCTGGTGGCCATCTACATCAAGACCTATCAGAACAAGCTGTCGGCCCTCTGCGCCGCCAGTACCGCCGCCATGGGTGCCGGTGCCGCCATTACTTGGCTGCTGGGCGGCCAGTATCAGCAGATCAGCCACTGCATCAACAACATGATTGGCGATGTCTCCGGCATCATCTGCGACGGCGCGGGCAGCGCCTGCTCCATGAAGGTCTCCACCTCCACCTCGGCGGCGGTAAAGTCTTCGCTGATGGCCATCAACAACCTGCATGTCCCCCAGAGCGAGGGGATCGTTTCCGATGATGTGGACCAGACCATCGCCAATCTGGGCCGCCTCTCCAAAGAGGGGATGCTGGATACCGACATCGAAATCATCAACATCATGCGAGCGAAACAGCAGAAGCAGTGAATCTGTGACAAGGGGGCGATAGACCCCCTTGTTCTTGTCACGACGGCGCAGACCGTCTGACACGGTTGCCAGGGCAAGCATGGCGCTTGCTCTTGTTTCTCGGGCGCAAGCCCGCTTTTTGGGGAGTCATACCATGACATTTAGCGTTATCGGCAATCTGGCCATCGCCGCCATCTTGCTGTTCTTTCTCTACCGGTTACAGGAAAAACATGTGAGCTTCACCCGCCGGGTATTTGCCGGTCTGGGGCTCGGTATTCTGTTCGGCGCCGCGTTGCAACTGCTTTACGGTGCTGGTTCGTCCGTCATTGTTCAGACCATCGACTATCTGGATATTGTGGGTAGCGGCTATGTGAAGCTGCTGCAGATGATCATCATCCCGCTCATCATGGTCTCCATCATCAGCGCTATCTTGAAGCTCAATGGCGGCACTGCGCTGGGCAAGATCAGTGCCATGACCATAGGCGTGCTGATCTTCACCACCGCTATCGCCGCCGGGGCGGGCATCCTGATGTCCAACCTGTTTGGCCTGACCGCTGAAGGGCTCACCTCCGGTGCCGCCGAGAGCGCCAGGGGCGCCGCGCTGCAGACCACCCTCGGCAGCGTCGAGAGCATGTCTTTCGCCAAGATGATGCTTGAGTTTATTCCGGCCAACCCCTTCCTCGACATGACTGGCGCGCGCAAGACCTCCACCATCGCCGTGGTGATCTTCTCCATCTTCATCGGCCTCTCTGCCACCGGCATCGCCCGCAAGAAGCCGGAGATTTTCGCCAGCTTCAGCCACTTCGTGGCCGTGGCCCACGCCATTGTGATGCGGATGGTGACTCTGGTGCTGCGCCTGACCCCGTTCGGCGTACTGGCGCTGATGACCAAGGTGGTCTCCGGTTCCAACTACGCGGATATTCTCAACCTGCTCAGCTTTGTGATGGCCTCTTACGGCGCCATAGCCATCATGTTTGTCGTGCACCTGCTGCTGGTGAGCATGGTTGGCATCAACCCGCTGCGCTTCCTCAAGAAGATCACTCCGGTGCTGGCGTTTGCATTCACCTCTCGTACCAGTGCGGGCTCCATTCCGATGAACGTGCAGACCCAGACCAAGTCGCTGGGTATTCCTGAGGGGATCGCCAACTTCGCTGCCTCCTTCGGTTCCACCATCGGCCAGAACGGCTGTGCCGGTATCTATCCGGCGATGCTGGCTGTGATGATTGCACCGACTGTCGGGGTCAACCCGATGGATCCCGGCTTTATCATGACCCTGATCGCCATCATCACCGTCAGCTCCTTCGGGGTGGCCGGGATTGGCGGTGGCGCCACTTTTGCCGCGCTGATCGTGCTCTCTGCGCTGGACTTCCCGGTGGCGCTGGCCGGGCTGCTCATCTCCATCGAGCCGCTGATCGACATGGGTCGTACCGCGCTCAACGTCTCCGGCTCCATCACCGCAGGGACGGTGACCAGCCGCCTGATGGGCGAGACTGACATGCATGTCTTCAACAGCGATCACGAAGTGAGTCTGGACGGCGAAGAGTCCACCGTCTGATTTGCTGTCGGTTGATCTGCCCGTGGAAAGGGGCGACTCTTTCCCGTCATAGACCGCAGGGAGGGCATGCCCTCCCTGCGCCATTGAGAGGAAAAACTATGAGAATTCTGATCATCGGTGGCGAAGCCGCCGGTATGAGTGCGGCGGCCAAGGCGCGCCGTCTGGCCAAAGATGCCGATATCGTGGTGTATGAGGCGTCCGAGGTGATCTCTTTCGGTGCCTGCGGCCTGCCTTACTTCGTCGGTGACGAGTTTCAGGAGCCCGGTTACATGGCCGAGTTCACCCCCGAGCAGTTCGCCGCCAAGGGGATCGAGGTCAAGATTGGCCATCGGGTGCTGAGCGTCGATGCGGCTGCCCAGACTCTGGTGGTGGAGCACAACGGCGACACCTTCACCGACCGCTACGATCGGCTGATGATCGCCACCGGTGCCAGCGAAGTGATGCCCCCCATCCCCGGTCTGCAGCAGCAAGGGGTATTCGGTCTGCGCCGGATGGCCGACGGGCTGGCGCTCAAAGCTGCGGTGCAAGACAAGAATAATCGCCGCGCCGTGGTGATTGGCTCCGGCTTTATCGGGCTGGAAGTGGTCGAGGCGCTGGTCCATCAGGGCAAGGAGGTGCGTCTCATCGAGCTGGCGGATCGGGTCATCCCCGATGCGTTTGATGGCGAGATCACCCAGCACATCGAAACCGAACTGCGCGAGCAGGGGGTCTCTCTTCATCTGGATGAGCGAGTTGAAGCACTGCTGGGGGATGGTCGGGTGACCGGTGTACGCACCAGCCAGGGCGAGTACGAGGCCGATATCGTGGTGGTCTGCACCGGGGTCAAGCCCAACACCGAGTTTCTGGCTGATACCGGCATCGAGCGGCTCGGCAACGGTGCCATCAAGGTGGATCGGCAGGGACGCAGCTCGTTGGCCAACGTCTGGTCGGCCGGCGACTGTGCCAGCGTCTGGCACGCCGTGAAGCAGCAGCAGGTCTATGTGCCGCTCGCCACCATCGCCAATAAGCTGGGCCGCATGGTTGGTGAGAACCTGGCCGGTGCAGAGCAAGAGTTCCCGGGCACTCTGGGTTCTGCCGCGCTCAAGGTACTGGGGTTGGAGGCGGGCCGTACCGGCCTCTCCGAGCAGGAAGCCAAGGCGATGGGCATCGACTATCGCACCGTGGTGATCAAGGACAAGTGCCACACCAACTACTGCCCGGGCCAGTCAGACATTCACGTCAAGCTGGTCTACGAGGCGGGCAGCAAGCGGCTGCTGGGGGGTCAGATCCTCGGTCGCAAGGGGGCGGTCCACCGCATCGACGCGCTGGCGGTTGCCATCACCATGGGGGTGACCACCGAGCAGCTCGGCATGCTGGACTTTGCCTACGCGCCCCCCTTCTCCCGCACCTGGGATGCCCTGAACGTGGCGGGTAACGTCGCCAAATAAAGGGGGGGCAGGCCAACCTGACAGTGGCAAGAGGCGGCACAGGGTGCCGCCTCATTTTTCGCTTAACCTTGCCCTTTGTCAGGAACCGGCAGGGGGCATCTGCCGCTCCGGCTTTCCTGCCGCAGGTTTGCTGCCGACCAGCACTGCGCCGAAGAAGATAAGCGCAACGCCTACCGCCTTGCTTGCCACCAGCGGTTCGGCAAAGGCCGGCATGCTCACCGCCAGCAGATAGACCAGCCCGTAACTGGTGCTGAGCAGCGGGTAGGCGATATTGAGCGGCGTTGAGTGCAGCGCCGCCAGCCAGCAGAGCAGCGACAGCCCGTAGCAGAGGATGCCGATGGCGATGGTGAGGAGCGGCAGGGGGTGAGCCAGCATCACGGCGGGATCGGCCTGCCACTCAGGGAGGCTGATTGCCCCCCACTTCATGCAGAGTTGCGCCACCGTCACCAGCACTATGCTGCCCAGTACGTAGAGATAACCCTTCATAGCAGACCTCCCAACAACAGGGCGCCGACGATGATGGCGGCAGCCCCCAGCCAGTTGCGGCTGCTCACCGGCTCGCGGAAAAAGAGGCGCGAGCCGAGCATCACCAGCACCAGATTGAGGCTGAGCATGGGGTAGGCCATGCTCAGTGGCAGCCGCTGTAGCAGGTAGATCCAGAGCAGCATACCGCTGCCAAGGGCTGCAACGCTCCCCAGCAACCAGGGGGAAGCGAGCTTCTGCCAGTGGTCGTGCGGTGTGCGTTGCCAGCTGATGACCGCCTGCTTTTGCAGCATCTGTCCCGCACTGGTGAGGAGGCTGACCAGCAGGAGGAGCAGGATATCCATCAGCGACTCCCGTGGTAGACGAGCAGAGTGAAGCGGTGACTGCGGATAGTCTGGTCTGCCGGAGGCAGCGCAGCGATCTCCTCGTCATCATTGGTGCGCAGCAACAGGGCTACCTGCCCCTTCTTGCGTGCCTGTGCCAGCCAGTTCGGGAACTCCTCTTGCGTGATGTAGCGCCCCTTGCCATCGGGATAGTCAAGGCCATATCTCAGCTCACCCATGCTATCGAGCAGGTTGACCTCGCTGCGTTTGGTCTCCCAGGCGATGGAGGAGGCGGTACCCACCTCGTTGGCCAGCAGGGTGTGGGACTCCATCAGGATCTCCCGGTTGGCCTTGATGAAGTGCTCCGGCAGTTTGGAGTCCACCAGCGATAACGGCAGCGCCAGCGGCAGGGCGATGGCCAGCACCATGGGACAGAATGCACTCAGCTGCCAGCTACGGGCGGGGGCTACCAGCTGGATAAAGCCAAGCAGCGACCAGCCGACGAAGATGGCCATGGCGATGGCCAGCTTGCCCATCTCGTGGCGGCCGTAGACCGCATGTTGCGGCGAGAAGGCCAGTACCGCCAGCACTCCCACGCAGATCAGGCCAAACAGGCCGTTGATCCAGGCGTTGAGGCGAAATGGCTGATCCCGTCCCTCCTTCAGGGCATTGACCGCGCTGTTGGCGAGCAGGATGGCCAGCGGGGCGAAGCAGGGCAGAATATAGGTGAGCAGCTTGCCCTTGGCGATGCTGAAGAAGATGAAGGGCAGTACCAGCCAGGCCAGCAAATAGAGAGTCTGCGGACCTACCTTGCGCTCCTGCCACCCTTGTCGCAATGCTCCCGGCAGTAGTCCCAGCCAGGGCAGGGTGCCGAGCAGTCCCATCGGCAGGTAGTACCAGAAGGGGGATTTGTGTTGGGCATCTTCCGAGGCGAAACGCTGGATGTGCTCAATCCAGAAGAAGTAGTGCCAGTAGTCCGGCTCCCGCTGATGAATGGCGATGGCCCAGGGGGCGGCCAGCAGGGCGGCGCTCAGGATGGCCAGCGGCCCGAAGCGCACCAGCTCGAGCAGGCGTCCCCGGGTCAGCATATATGGGACCAGCACGATCACCGGTACCGCCAGCGCGATGAACCCCTTGGTGAGAAAGCCCATGCCGCAGGCGAGACCAAATAGCAGATAGCCCGCCATCCTGCGACCGGGTGGCCCCTCCTGCCGGATGAGGTAGAAGCTCACCATGGCGGCGTTGAGCCAGAGGGTCACCATGGCATCCAGCACACTGTAGGTGCCGATGCCGTAGACAATCAGGGTCGAGAGATAGATGAGGCTGGCGAACCACGCCTTGCGCCGGCACTGCCAGAGCTGGAGGGTAAACCAGAAGACCAGCAACGCGCTCAGCCCGGTCGAGGCGGCCGAGGCGAATCGGACGGCAAAGTTGCTCTCGCCGAACATCAGCTGGCTGAGGCTGTTGAACCAGTAACCGGCGATGGGTTTCTCGAAGTAGCGCAGGCCAAGGAAGTGGGGCACTACCCAGTCACCCGTGGTGACCATCTCACGGCTGATCTCGGCGTAACGGTTTTCGTCCGGGCTCCACAGCATCCGCTGGTTGAGCGGCAGCAGGTAAAAGAGCAGAAAGAAAAGGGGCAGGGCCCATCGGGTCATCTTCATGAGATCCTCGGTTGCAATCTGGTGAGCTGGTTCATGGGGCTGCCTTGCAGCCGAGCCACCCTTCGCGTCCCGGCAGGGTGCCGCGCAGCAGGTGACCGGTCGGTAGTTGAGTCGGGTCAGACGGGAGCAGCTCGCCAAGGGGGACGAAACGGATACCGCGCGCTTTGGCTTCGCCGAGCAGGGCATCGAACTGCTCCGCCATGACGATCCCCTCCACCTCGGCGTGGATGGTGTAGACATGGGGGCCCGGTTGCGGTGTCGCGGTCAGCTGCTCCAGCAGGAAGTGGTTGAAACCGTCGACCGTCACCTGATGCCCCACCACCTCGTCAAAGGTGGGCAGGTTGACCGGGATCTGCGGGGTGCCGGGCCGCCCATCCTCCAGAATGGGGCGGAACAAGCCGCAGCCGCGACAGTCACTGTTGTAGCGAAAGCCGAACTGCTCCTTGGCTTGGGTGGTGAGCGGATCGGCCCGCCAGCCAGCGGCGGCGGAGCAATCCACCGCGCGCCCCAGAATGTCGCTCAGGGCATCGACCCCGAGCTTGGTCTGGCGGACCAGCTCGGCCTCGTTCCAGCGACCGGTGTTGGCCTGCCAGCCGTGGTGATCCCAGGCGTGCAGCCCCACCTCGTGACGGGCGCTGTCGGTGTCGCGCATCAGGGAGCCGAGCTGCTTGCCGATGGATTTGCCTGGCCAGGCGGTGCCAGCCAGCAGGATATCGAGCCCATACAGAGATGCTGCGTTGGAACGCAGCATCTTGAGCAGGAAGCGGGGCTTGAGCAGGCGCCACAGGTGGCGCCCCATGTTGTCGGGACCGACCGAGAAGAAAAAACTCCCCTTCACCTGATGCCGGTCGAGCAGTTGCAGCAGGCGGGGCACCCCGTCACGGGTCCCCCTGAAGGTATCGACGTCGATCCGCAGACCCACCTCAATCATGTTCGACTCCCGTTGTGACAGCCCCTTGCAGAAAGAAGTCCAGCGTCTTGCCGATGGTCTCCTCCATCTCGATGGTCGGTTCCCAATTGATCAGCTTGCGGGCATTGCGGATGCTCGGACGACGGTGGGAGACATCCTGATAGCCATCGCCGTAGAAGGACTTGCTCTCCACCATCTTGAAGCCGGCGAACGGCGGGAAGTGGTCGCGCAGCGGGTGAGCATCGAACTTGGCGAGCAGTACCTCTGCCATCTCGCGAATGCTCGCCTCGTTATCCGGGTTGCCGATGTTGATGATCTGGCCGTTGCAGCGATTGCCCTTGTTCTCGACGATGCGGAACAGGGCTTCGATGCCATCCTCGATATCGGTAAAGCAGCGCTTCTGGGCGCCGCCATCCACCAGCTGGATCGGGGTACCGTCCACCAGATTGAGAATGAGCTGGGTAATGGCGCGAGAGCTGCCGATGCGGGCGGAGTCCAGACTGTCGAGGCGCGGCCCCATCCAGTTGAAGGGGCGGAACAGGGTGAAGTTGAGCCCCTCTTTCTTGCCGTAGGCCCAGATGACCCGATCCAGCAGCTGCTTGGAGACGGAGTAGATCCAGCGCTGCTTGTTGATGGGGCCGACGATGAGGCGGGATTCATCCTCGTCGAAGCTGTGATCGTCACACATCCCGTACACCTCGGAGGTGGAGGGGAAGATGATGCGCTTGTTGTACTTGACGCAGTAGCGGACGATCTTGAGGTTTTCCTCGAAATCGAGCTCGAACACCCGCAACGGGTTACGGGTGTACTCGATGGGGGTGGCGATGGCCACCAGTGGCAGGATCACGTCGCACTTCTTGATGTGATACTCGATCCACTCGGTATGAATGCTGATGTCCCCCTCCACGAAGTGGAAGTTGGGGTGGCCGATGAAGCGATCCACGGCGCTGGAGCCGATGTCGAGGCCATACACTTCGTAGCCGCCATCCTTGAGCAGACGCTCGGTCAGGTGGTTGCCGATAAAGCCGTTGACGCCGAGGATCAGCACCCGGGTCAGGCGCGCCTTGCGCAGGGCATTGCTCGCCTTGGCGCCGATCTTCATTCCTTCGACCAGCCCCAGTTCGCGGGCAAGTTGGGCACCGCGTACATAGAGCCCCCCTTCGGCCTGGCCGGTCAGGATCTCCAGCACCCCCTCACCACAAGCCACGCGCAGCGGGTCGTGGGAGAGAATGGTGCCTGGCTGCAGGTCGTTCTGGATCGCCAGTGGCTT
Organism: Aeromonas sp. 600527; assembly: GCF_049175415.1. Lineage (NCBI taxonomy): Bacteria > Pseudomonadati > Pseudomonadota > Gammaproteobacteria > Aeromonadales > Aeromonadaceae > Aeromonas > Aeromonas sp. 600527. The sequence goes on from NZ_JAAKVA010000008.1 coordinate 118,784, forward strand.
CGCCTGCCAGACCGTCAGCTTGCGATCACCGGCGAAGCTGAAGGCGCCCGGGTAGGGTTGGGTGACGGCGCGTACCAGGTTGTAGAGATCGCTGGCGGGCTTATCCCAGCGCAGCTCGCCATCGGCCGGGGTGCGGCGACCATAGTAGCTCGCCTTGCTCTCGTCCTGCGGGGTGAAGGTGGCGTCCCCGCGCTTGAGTTTGACCAGCTCCCCTTCGAGCAGGGCGCGGGCTGCCTGGCGCATCTTGCCATGCAGGGTGAGTGCGGTGTCATCGTGGGCAATGGTTACTGCCTGCCGGGCAAGGATATCGCCGGCATCGGCACGGGCCGTCATCCGGTGCAGGGTCATGCCGGTCTCGGTCTCGCCGTTGACCAGACACCAGTTGATGGGGGCGCGGCCGCGATAGGCTGGCAGCAGGGAGCCGTGCAGGTTGAAGGCCCCGACGGTTGGGATATCGAGGATCTCCTGCTTGAGCATGTTGCGGTAGTAGAAGGAGAAGATGGCCTCCGGTGCCAGCTCGCGAATGCGCTCAATCCAGAGCGGATGGTTCACATCTTCGGGAGAGAAGACCGGCAGGTCGTGATCGGCACAGAGTTGGGCGACCGAGTCGAAGAAGCGGTTCTCGCCCGGATCGTCGGCATGGGTAAAGACCGCCTGGATCTGGTAGCCGGCCTGAAGCAGGGACTCGATACCGGTGCAGCCGATATCGTGATAGGCAAAGACGACAACGTTCATGATTGAGTTTCCTGTTGCGAAGCATCCGGGGTGGAGCGAACGATTTGGTGAATGAAGTAGCGGGGACGGGCGCGCACATCGGTATACATTCGGCCTATGTACTCACCCAGCAGTCCCATCCCGATCAGCTGTACGCCGACAAAGGTGAAGAGAATGGCAAACAGGGTGAAGACGCCATCTGCTGCCCAGTCGGCACCCAGTAACAGGCGCAGCAGCAGCAGCAGGATCGAGAAGATGAAGCCGATCCCCGCCACCACGCTGCCGACGATGCTGAGCAGGCGTAGCGGGGCCGTGGTCATGCAGGTGACCAGGTCGTACATCAGGTTGATAAGGTGCATCAGGCCGTATTTGGATTCGCCGTGGGCCCGCTCGGCGTGGCCCACCTCCAGCTCTGTGGTACGGCGGGCAAAGCTGTTGGCCAGGATGGGGATGAAGGTGCTGCGCTCCTGACAGCAGAGCATGGCGTCGATGATGTGGCGGCGATAGGCGCGCAGCATGCAGCCGTAGTCGCTCATCTGGACGCCGGTCGCCTTTTGTACCGACTTGTTGATAAAGCGCGAGGCCGTCTTGCGAAACCATGAATCCTGCCGGTTTCGGCGGATGGTGCCGACCACGTCATACCCTTCCATGGCGGTGGCGACCAGCCGCGGGATCTCTTCCGGCGGGTTCTGCAGATCCGCATCCAGAGTGATCACCAGATCCCCAGTTGCCGTCTCGAAGCCCGCCATGATGGCGGCATGCTGACCATAGTTGCGGTTGAGCAGCACGGCGACCAGCTTGCTCCCTTCGCGATTGGCGGCTTCGCTGATGATGGTGGCGGATCGGTCATTGCTGCCGTCGTCGATCAGGATCACTTCGTAATCCTGGCTCAGCTGCTCGCAGGTGTCGGTCACCCGTTGCAGCAGTTCCGGCAGGCTCGCCTCCTCGTTGTAGATGGGGATGATGACTGAGACCCGTTTGATGTCGTTATGGTTCACGTATTGTTACTCCAGTATGTCGGTCAGGGCTGCCACGACCCGATCCACGTCGGAGAGCGTCATGTCGGGGAAGAGGGGCAGGGTGCAGAGCCGTGACGAGTTCCACTCTGTGTTGGGTAGCGAAAGATCCGGATAGCGCTCCCGGTAGTACTTCTGGGTGTGTGCAGCGCGAAAATGCAGGCCACTGCCGATGCCTCGCTCCTGTAGCGCCTGCATCAGCTGATCGCGATTGAGGCCGCACTGCTCGGGGTTGACCCGCACCATGAAGAGGTGCCAGGCATGCAGATGGGGGTAGGTGGGGATGGCAAGCGGTGCCAGCGGCAGGTTGGCCAGACGTTCATGGTAGCGAGACACCAGCTCGACCCGCTTGGCATTGAGCTCGGGCAGTCGGGCCAGCTGCACCAGAGCGATGGCGGCGTTGATGTCGGCCAGGTTGTATTTGAAGCCCGGCATCAGCACCTCTGCCTGCGGCTTGCGTCCCAGCGTCATGCGGTCGAAGGCATCGACCCCCAGGCCGTGGAATTTCAGCATGCGAGCCTTGTCGGCCAGCACCTGGTCATCGGTCACCAGCATGCCTCCCTCGGCACAGGTAAGATTTTTGATGGCGTGGAAGGAGAAGATGGCGGTGCCGGTTTCCCCGACCCAGCGCGCGCGATAGCGGGTGCCGACTGCATGGGCGGCATCTTCGATAACTGGAATATCGTGCTGGCGACCTAGGGCGAGGATGGGGTCGAGGTCGACCGGTGCCCCTGCGTAGTGGACCGGGATGATGGCCCGGGTGTTGGGGGTGATGAGTGGTTCTATCTGGTCGACGCTGACCATCAGAGTATTCCTGTCCACATCGACAAAGACCGGGGTGGCCCCCAGCAGGGTGATGATGTTGATGGTGGAGACCCAGGTCTGGGAGGGGGTGATCACCTCGTCACCCGGGCCAATCCCCAGCGCCATCAGGGTGACATGCATGCCCGCGGTCGCGGAGCAGAGCGCGACCGCATGCTGGCAGCCAAAGGTCTCGCAGAAACGCTGCTCCAGCTCATGATTTTTCGGACCCGTGGTGATCCATCCCGATTGCAGCACCTCGCTGACGGCACGGATCTCGGCCTCGCCCATGGCAGGCTTTGAGAATGGCAGAAAGTCTTTCATACGACTCCGGTCTTAATGTCGCAAAAAATAAAATGACGATGAAAATCGGCATTACCGATTTTCACTGGAAATATGCCTGGGGAAAGTGTCGAGATTGCTCGATATATTTTGAAAGTAGCTGAATAACGAGTTTTTATTCAAGCGCACAGCAACACTTGGTAACAATTACTGCCGCTTTGGTGATGTAAGTTAATATGGAAATATCTCGTAACAAAAAATTGCTTGGTTTTGTTTTGGGTTGGTGTTTAGCCATTTGCCTGGGTTCACAACCAGAATTATCAGCTGTTGCTGAACGGGTTGGTTGTCGTTCAAATTGACACTGCTTGTTACAAATTGCCCATAGTGCAATTGGGTAAAGGATGTAAAGTTTCCATCATTACGCATTATGGGAAGGTTGTTATGAATATCACAGTATTTGGCAGTGGTTATGTTGGACTGGTACAGGCAATTGTATTGGCTGACGTGGGACATCAAGTTGTCTGTATCGATCTTGATGCAGATAAAATAAATAGATTATCCCATGGCGAATTACCAATATATGAGCCGGGACTGGATGTGTTATTACACCAGACATTGCAAAATGGCTCGCTGACATTCACCACGGATATTCCCATGGCGGTTACCCACGGTGACGTGCAATTTATCGCCGTCGGTACGCCCCCTGATGAGGATGGTTCGGCCGATCTGAGCGCCGTCAGGGCGGTGGCGAGATCGATTGCCCAGCATCGTTCAGATGAGGTGATCATCGTCAACAAATCCACCGTGCCGGTCGGTACGGCAGACAAGGTATTCCACTGGGTCATGGAGCAGCAGGCCGAGCTTGGCAAGCAGTTCGAGTTCGATGTGGTCTCCAATCCCGAGTTTCTCAAAGAGGGGGCGGCCGTCCGTGATTGCCAGCGTCCGGATCGCATCGTCATCGGCACCGGTAAGGAGCGCTCCAGAGCCGTCATGCGTGAGTTGTATGAGCCATTCAATCGCAATCACGACCGCATTCTGTTTATGGATGTTCGCAGTGCCGAGCTGACCAAGTATGCCGCCAACTGCATGCTGGCCACCAAGATCAGCTTTATCAACGAGATGGCTGGACTGGCCGAGCGGGTCGGTGCGGATATCGAGCTGGTGCGGCAGGGGATTGGTGCCGACCAGCGTATCGGCTACCAGTTTATCTATCCCGGTTGTGGTTATGGCGGGTCCTGTTTCCCCAAGGATGTGAGGGCATTTCTGGCGACTGCAGCGGCCCTCGACTACGACACGCCGCTTATTCGTGCGGTGGAGCGGGTCAACGAGCGGCAGAAGTTCAAGCTCTTCGACACCCTGGCCTGCCACTTTCACGAGCAGGGCGAGTCGCTGGTAGGCAAGACCATTGCCATCTGGGGACTCGCCTTCAAGCCCAATACCGATGACATGCGCGAAGCGCCGAGTCGGGTGCTGATGGAGGCGCTGTGGCAGGAGGGGGCGCGGGTGCAGGCCTTCGATCCGGTGGCGATGAAGGAGGCCCAGCGTATCTATGGTTGCCAGCCCGAGCTGTCGCTGATGGGGACCAGGGAGGCGGCGCTGGCGGGGGCGGATGCGTTGGTCATATGTACCGAGTGGAACGAGTTCAAGGCGCCCGATTTTGCCCAGATCAGGAAGATGCTGGCGCACCCCCTCATCGTCGATGGTCGCAATCTCTACGATCCGCTCAAGATGAAGGGGCTGGGTTTTTCCTACTATGCCATCGGGCGTGGGGAGACCATTGCAGAAGGGATGAGCCATGCAGAGTGCTGATATTTCGCAGCGCACTCTCTGCTGGATGTTGCTGCTGGTTGCACTGGTGCTGCTGTCTGGCCAGTTTGACCATCAGCTCTGGACGCCTGATGAACCCCGCGAAGCGGCTATTGCACTCGAGATGTATCGCAGTGGTGACTGGGTGGTACCGACCCTTGGCGGGCGCAGCTTTGTCGAGAAGCCACCACTCTTTTACATGGCCGCTCTGCCGTTTCTTGATGGGTTTGAATCCTGGCTGGGGGTGACCAATAGCCTGCGGTTGGCGGGCGTGGTCTGGGCGGCGGGTATACTGCTTTTTACCGGCCTGCTGGCCTATCGCCTGCTTGGCAACAGGTCTGCGGCACTCTGGTCGGTCATCGCACTGGGCACCATGGAGGGATTTATTATCAACACGCACTGGATCAGAACGGACAGTGCGCTCGCCTTCTTTGTCATATTTACCCTCTGGGCATTTTCAGAATATTACCTTGCACGCCGTTGGTGGATGGCGATATTGGCCGGAATAGGGCTGGCGGGCTGTTTTATGGCAAAAGGTCCTATCGGGCCGCTGACAGTGTTTTTTGGCTGGCTCCCGCTATTCTTCTTCGCTGCAAGATGTGCCGCCATCGACAAAAAACTGCCCGAATTTATCTGGCAGCATCTGTTGATACTGCTCTGTTTTATATTGCCAGTGGCAGCATGGATCCGTGAATTAATTAATCATGTTGATGGCGATGCCTTATGGGATGAGTGGTTCTGGCAGAATCAGGTTGGCCGCCTGACAGGCACCTCTACAGAACTCGGCCATATCAAGAAAGGGGCCTATCTCTATTATTTATGGGGGATGGCTGAGTATACCATCCCCTGGTTGCCATTCATTTTCTATTGGGGTTGGCAAACCATAAAACAGCGACGCTGGAGTCGTGAGCGAATATTTCTGTTGTGCTGGGCAGTAGGAACACTTGTGCTGTTAACCCTCTCATCCACCAAGCGTACCCTCTACCTTTTTCCGTTGTTGCCGGTATTTGCCATCATGTTGGGTCAGGTCAGCCTGAACTGGCCGGGATGGACGGCTCGCTATGGTCGGGGATGGCTCTGTTTCATGCTGCTGTTTTGTGTCGTGGTTACGGGGATCCCTCTGCTCGGCCCTTCACTACCAGGTACCAGCCATATTCCGGCAGACGTGCTCCACATCGCCGGCAAGCTGGGGTGGCGTTACATTCCCGCGATTACCCTGTTCGTGATAGCGCTGGAGCTATTGTTGCGGCGCAAGGAAGTACATGGTGCCATTCATATCACCAGCTCGGTAGCGATCATCTTTCTGCTTACTTTTACACTGGTTTACCCCTTGATCGATGCCGCCAAGGGGGTATCGGGAAAGATGGCCCTGTTGCTTGATAGGATCCCGCCCGAGACGCGGGACCGCATTGCCGGCTGGCGATTGGGGGAGACGGAGCTTGGTCTGCTATCTGCCTATGAAGAGATGCGGGTAGCGAATCTAGACAGGGAGATGGTGAGGAATGTGATTGCCTGTCGTGATACCCGGTTTGATGCCGTGTTGGTCAATGGTACAGCCGGGGAGCGGGGGCAGTTGCTGGAGGGGATTCCCTATCAGTTGCTGGCCCAGACCGCTCTGCGCTCGGACAAGGGGCAACTGCTGACTCTGGTGACAGGATTACAGTGCCATTAAGCCATCTATTCCCATTCAGGGGCACTGTATGAGGCAATATGGCCGCGTAGTGACGGTTCCGCTCTTGCCGGTTTAGTGTCAGGCTGGCAGCGGGTTTGCAGCCTGAGGTGATAAGCAGTACTTCACGATGCTGCCATCACGCAGGTGGCTAATGAATGGGATGGATGGGGTGTGGGGGCTTTTATCGCAGTGGGCTACAGGGCCTTAACCCAGCCAGATTGGTGGATCGTAGAGATAAAAAAACCGATGCCTTGGCATCGGTTTTTTGTTACCGGTTTATCCGTATCACTCAGCTACGGCCGAGGCGGTTCTCCGGGTAGTTCTTGGCCAGCACTTCGCGGGCATGCTTGGCCAACTGCGGCATCTTCAGGGTGTCGTAAGACTCAACCATGATCTCCAGCGCCTTCTCGGTTTCGGCTGTGTCGGGGTAGGTTTCGACGATCAGCTTGGCCCGGTTGGCGGCCGCGACCAGTGCATCACGCTTCACGTAATACTCGGCCACGCTCAGGTCATATCGAGCCAGACGATTCTTCAGGCCAATCATGCGGGCACGGGCATCGGCGGCATAGACGCTATTGGGGTAGTTCTGCAACAGGGTCTTGAAGTCCTGGAATGCCTGACGGGCATAAGCAGGGTCTTTGTCGTCACGACCGATACCGAACAGGCTCTGGAAGAAGTTGTAATCCGCCGCCATGTTGGTCAGGCCGCGCATATAGAAGACGTAATCGATATTTTTATGCGCCGGATTGAGGCGGATAAAACGGTCGATATTGGCGATCGCCTGAGCGGTATCATCCTGCTTGTAGTAGGCATAGATGAGGTCAAGCTGCACCTGATTGGAGTAGGCGCCGAACGGGTAGCGAGAGTCCAAAGCCTCCAACAATTCAGTGGCTTGCACGTAATTGCCAACGTCCAGTTTGAGGCGTGCTTTCTGGTACAGGGTCTCCGGCGGTTCGTCGGGTACCTTGGGTTTGGTGCTGGAACAGCCTGTGATCAAGGTAGCGACCAAGGCGAGCGACATCAGCAGGTGAGACTTCTTTCCCATCAACAACATCCGGTCCATTTCCACGAAATTGGCAAAGTATCCGTTATGCTTGGCTAAAAGAAAAGCTAGAATACCCGGATTATTTCGAATTGATACCCCCCGCTCAAGAGACCATACATGAGCCAGCATATTGAACTGACAGGCGAATTCCAGGATCACCAATTCGGGCAGCGACTCGACCAGGCCCTGGCCGAATTGTTTCCCGACTACTCCCGAACCCGTATCAAGGAGTGGATTTTACAGGACAGAGTGACCCTGGATGGTCAGGTTGCCAACACCCCGCGCGAGAAGGTGATTGCTGGGCAACAGGTGCATGTGGATGTAGAGCTGGAAGATGATACTCGCTGGGATGCCCAGGATATCGAGCTCAACATCGTTTACGAAGATGAACACATTCTGGTGATCGACAAACCGGCCGGTCTGGTGGTTCACCCGGGCGCAGGTACGCCGGATGGCACCATCCTCAACGCCCTGCTGCACCGCTACCCCGGCATTGCCGAGGTACCCCGCGCCGGTATCGTGCACCGTCTGGATAAAGACACCACAGGATTGATGGTGGTTGCCAAAACCGTACCCGCCCAGACCCATCTGGTGGAAGCGTTGCAGGCGCGCCAGATCACCCGTGAGTACGAAGCGATCGCCATCGGTCACATGACCGCCGGCGGCACCGTCGATGCGCCCATCGGCCGTCACCCGACCCAGCGTACCCATATGGCCGTGGTGCCCAATGGCCGTCCTTCCGTCACCCACTACCGGGTTCACGAGAAGTTCCGCGGCCACACCCGTCTGCGTCTGCGGCTGGAAACCGGTCGTACCCACCAGATCCGTGTCCACATGGCGCACATCAAACACCCGCTGGTGGGCGACCCCGCTTACGGTGGCCGTCTGCGCCCGCTGCGCAACGCGACCCCCGAGCTGACCCTGGCACTGCGCAACTTCAACCGCCAGGCGTTGCATGCCACCATGCTGCAACTGGCTCACCCCATCACGGGTGAAGTGATGCAGTGGCACTCAGCTACACCGCAAGATATGGTGGAGCTGATGGAGGTGTTGCGCGCGGATACCCTCGCCAATCCGGATGAATTGGTCTGGAAATAGTGGTGAATCTGGCAGCGTTGCGACGACTTCTGCCGTAACCCGCCGATATAGCGTGTAGCACAGAGAACTTTGAAACGGGGCGTCTTGACTGGTTGCAGCCAAGGGCCCCGTTTCCATTTGAACGATAGGGCGTGAAGGAGTGAGCAATGAAATGGATTGAACCCGACTGGCCTGCGCCAGCACGCGTCCGGGCTCTTTCGACCACCCGTGATGGTGGTGTCAGCGAAGGGGTCTTTGCCGGTCTCAATCTGGGGGCCCACGTAGGGGACGAACCGGCCAGGGTCGAGGCCAACCGGGCACGGCTGCAGCAGGTGGCCGCCATCCCGGGGCCCCTCAACTGGCTCAATCAGGTGCACGGCACCGTCGTTCATCCGGTCCGCAGCCATTATGAGCTGGCGCCGGATGCCGATGCCGCCTGCGCCCATGAGGTGGATCAGGCCTGCATCGTGATGACCGCCGACTGTCTGCCGGTACTCTTCTGCGATCGGGCCGGTTCTGTGGTGGCTGCCGCTCATGCCGGTTGGCGCGGACTGAAAGAGGGCGTGCTGGAGGCAAGCATCGCCGCCATGGGCTGCGAGCCGGGCGAGATCCTGGCTTGGCTGGGCCCGGCCATTGGCCCCACAGCCTTTGAAGTGGGTGGCGAGGTGCGCGAGGCCTTTATGGCGGAGCAGGCCGAAGCAGAAGCAGCGTTCGTCCCTTCGTCCAATGAGGGGAAATGGCTGGCGGATATCTACCAGCTTGCCCGGCTGCGCCTTGCCCGCGCCGGTGTCACAGCAGTCTATGGTGGCGAATACTGCACCTTCAGCGACAGCGAGCAGTTCTACTCTTATCGTCGCAACGGCCAGACCGGCCGGATGGCCTCCATCATCTGGCTGGCGTCCTGATGAAGCTCCCCGCCCTGCATCTGGCAAGGGCGGGGATCCTGCTCTCGCCCCGTCTTGCAGAAAAAATAACCAGCATCGCCCCTTGAAATAGCCCGTACGGGCCTCATCTTTCATCTCAGAAAGTTATGTTGTTTGCCGCGCAAGCGGCGTCTGCCTGTTTGAAGGGGGAGTGCAATGCGCCTCGATCGCCTTACCAGCAAATTCCAGATTGCTATTTCCGATGCCCAGTCTCTTGCGCTGGGTCGTGACCACCAATTCATCGAACCCGTTCATCTGATGACCGCCCTGGTCAATCAGGATGGCGGCTCCATCCGTCCGTTGCTCACTCTGACTGGGATGGATATCAATGCCCTGCGCTCGCGCCTTGGCGAGGAGCTGGATCGCCTACCGCGCGTCAGCGGTGTGGAAGGGGATGTACAGCTCTCCAACGGCCTTGGCCGCCTGCTCAACGTCTGTGACAAGCTGGCCCAGCAGCGCAAGGATCAGTTCATCTCATCCGAACTGTTCGTGCTGGCGGCCCTCGACGAGAAGGGCACGCTGGGCGAGCTGCTGCGCGCTCAGGGGCTGACCAAAGAGAAACTCGAAGCGGCCATCGACAAGGTGCGTGGCGGCAAGAAGGTGGAGGATGCCAACGCCGAGGAGAACCGTCAGGCGCTGGAGAAGTACACCATCGATCTGACCGAGCGGGCCGAAATCGGCAAGCTAGACCCGGTGATCGGCCGGGATGACGAGATCCGCCGTACCATTCAGGTGCTGCAACGCCGCACCAAGAACAACCCCGTGCTGATCGGGGCTCCCGGTGTCGGCAAAACCGCCATCGTCGAGGGGCTGGCCCAGCGCATCATCAACGGCGAGGTGCCGGAAGGGCTCAAGAACAAGCGGGTGCTGTCGCTGGACATGGGGGCGCTGGTGGCCGGTGCCAAATATCGTGGCGAGTTCGAGGAGCGGCTCAAGGCCGTGCTGAGCGATCTCGCCAAGGAGGAGGGCAACGTCATCCTCTTTATCGACGAGCTGCACACCATGGTCGGCGCCGGCAAGGGCGAAGGGGCCATGGATGCGGGCAACATGCTCAAGCCTGCGCTGGCGCGGGGCGAGCTGCACTGCGTCGGTGCCACCACCCTGGACGAGTATCGCCAGTTCATCGAGAAGGATGCAGCGCTGGAGCGCCGTTTCCAGAAGGTGCTGGTGGAGGAGCCGACAGTCGAGGATACCATCGCCATCCTGCGCGGCCTGAAAGAGCGTTACGAGCTGCACCACCATGTGCAGATCACCGACCCCGCCATCGTGGCGGCGGCCCAGCTGTCGCACCGCTATATCGCAGATCGCCAGCTGCCGGACAAGGCCATCGATCTCATCGACGAGGCGGCGGCCAGCATCCGGCTGCAGATCGACTCCAAGCCCGAGGCGCTCGATCGCCTCGAGCGGCGCATCATCCAGCTCAAGCTGGAGCAGCAGGCGCTGATGAAAGAGGACGATGACGCCAGCCGCAAACGGCTGGAGCTGATCAATCAGGAGATTGGCGAAAAAGATCGGGAATACAACGAGCTGGACGAAGTGTGGAAGGCCGAGAAAGCCGCCCTCGCCGGTACCCAGCATATCAAGGCTGCGCTGGAGCAGGCCCGTCAGGATCTCGACGTGGCGCGCCGCGCTGGCGACCTGGGCCGGATGTCCGAGCTGCAGTACGGCCGCATTCCGGAGCTGGAGAAACAGCTGGATCTCGCCACGCAAGCCGAGATGCAGGAGACCAGTCTGCTGCGCAACCGCGTCACTGACGTGGAGATTGCAGACGTCTTGGCCCGCTGGACCGGTATTCCGGTCGCCCGCATGCTGGAAGGGGAGCGCGACAAGCTGCTGCGGATGGAAGATCAGCTGCACAGCCGGGTGATTGGCCAGGAAGAGGCGGTCGAGGCGGTCTCCAACGCCATTCGCCGCTCCCGTGCCGGGCTGTCCGACCCGAACCGCCCCATCGGCTCCTTCCTGTTCCTGGGGCCCACCGGGGTGGGCAAGACCGAGCTGTGCAAGGCGCTGGCCGAGTTCCTGTTCGATACCCAGGACGCCATGGTGCGGATCGACATGTCCGAGTTCATGGAGAAACACAGCGTGGCCCGTCTGGTGGGGGCGCCTCCGGGATACGTGGGTTACGAGGAGGGCGGTTATCTGACCGAGGCGGTACGCCGTCGCCCCTACTCGGTGATCCTGTTGGATGAGGTGGAGAAGGCACACCCGGATGTGTTCAACATCCTGCTGCAGGTGCTGGATGATGGCCGCCTGACCGATGGTCAGGGTCGTACCGTCGATTTTCGCAACTCGGTGGTGATCATGACCTCCAACCTCGGTTCGGATCTGATTCAGGAGCACCACTCCGAGAAGGATTACGACGAGATGAAGGGCATGCTGATGGAGGTGCTGACTCGCAGCTTCCGGCCGGAGTTCATCAACCGGATCGACGAGACGGTGGTGTTCCACCCGCTCGGCGAGGAGCACATCAAGTCCATCGCCCGCATCCAGCTCAAGAGCCTGATGGGCCGTCTCGAGGCTCAGGGTTACGAGGTGGAGGTGAGCGAAGCGCTGCTCAACAAGCTGGTCCATGCCGGGTTCGATCCCGTCTACGGGGCACGCCCCCTCAAGCGGGCGATCCAGCAGAAGGTGGAGAACCCGCTGGCGCAGGCGCTGCTCTCCGGCCGCATCGTGCCGGGCAAAAAGCTGGTGCTAGGGGCCGACAGCAATGGCCTCACCATGACCCAGTAACCGATCCGTGTCGATGTTTGCAACGCCAGCCCTCGGGCTGGCGTTGCCATATCTGGGCGATGGAAAATAAAAAAACGGCAATCCGAAGATTGCCGGGAGGAATGTAGTGAAGCGACCTGACGTGGGTTGAGCGGGTCGCAGGGGCAAGCCCCCGATTGCGAAGCGTGGCCACAGCTGGCCTCGCTTCTTACAGCCTGCCGGGGATGCGCTCGCTCAACCCCGATGGCCACCTGCCTGTTGCCATGCCGGCTGCGATGGCGCCGGCATGGCCTTCATTCGTTACAGCATGCCTTGCACGGCAGCTTTCATCTCGGCCGGCCAGACGCCGACCTGTACCTGGCCGATGTGCTCTTTTTGCAGCAGCAGCATGGCCAGACGGGATTGGCCGATGCCGCCGCCGATGGTTTGCGGCATCCGTGCGGCCAGCAGATCCTGGTGCCAGTCGTACTGCAGGCGATCTTCGTCGCCTGTGATAGCCAGCTGGCGGCGCAGCGCCTCGGCGTCGACCCGGATCCCCATGGAGGAGATCTCGAAGCTGTCCTGCAGTACCGGGTTCCACACCAGGATGTCGCCGTTCAGACCGGCCAGACCCAGCTCGCTGTGGCTGCTCCAGTCGTCGTAGTCTGGGGCACGCACGTCGTGGCGCTCGCCATGGGAGAGGGCGCCGCCGATACCGATCAGGAACACGGCCCCCAGCTCCTTGGCGATGGCCCGCTCGCGCCCCTTGGCATCGAGATCCGGGTAGCGGGCCAGCAGCTCTTCGCTGTGCAGGAACTGGATCTCGGCCGGCAGGAAGGGGGTCAGTTCATGCTCGGCACAGACCGCGCGCTCGGTGGCCTTGATGGCGGCCCAGATGCCGCGCACGGTTTCCTGCAGATAAGCGAGATCACGGCGCTCGCTCGGCATCACCTTCTCCCAGTCCCACTGATCCACATAGACTGAGTGGATGGGAGTGAGCTTGTCTTCATCCGGACGCAGCGCCTTCATGTGGGTGTAGATCCCTTCACCCGGGCCGAAGCCGAAGCGTCCCAAGGTCTGGCGCTTCCACTTGGCCAGTGAATGGACCACTTCATAGCTGTGTTCGGGCAGGGTCTTCACTTTGACCTGCACTGCATTCTCATGGCCAGAGAGGTTGTCCTGAGTGCCATCACCTACCCGGCTCAGAATGGGGGCTTGTACCTCCATCAGACCCAGCTGCTGGGCGAGTTGGCGGGAGAACATCTCTTTGACGAAGCTAATCTGCTGCTGGCTGCGAATGTAGTGCTGTTTCATGCTGAATTCCTGTTTCAAACCCCGTTGGGTGTGGTGATTCTTCAACGGATTGCCAACTAAATTCAATATTCGATAATAGAAATAGGCTTTGTGTATTTTTTTCTTCAAAATTAGCGAGCGTTTAATGAGATATCGCTAACGGGAGTGCAAAAAAATGCCGGAAAATTACCGGATCGATAATCTCGATCAGGCCATCCTCACCGCCCTGATGGAGAATGCGCGTATTCCTTATGCCGAACTGGCCAAGCAGCTGGCAGTCAGCCCGGGTACCATCCATGTGCGGGTGGAGAAGATGAAGCAGGCGGGGATCATCGAGGGGACGCGGGTGCAGGTTAACCCCAAGAAGCTGGGCTATGACGTCTGCTGCTTTATCGGCATCAATCTGAAGAGCGCCAAGGATTACCCCTCGGCGCTGGCCAAGCTGCAGGCGCTGGACGAGGTGGTGGAGGCCTACTACACCACCGGCCACTACAGCATCTTCATGAAGGTGATGACCCGCTCCATCGACGAGCTGCAGATAGTGCTGATCAACAAGATCCAGACCATCGACGAGATCCAGTCCACCGAGACGTTAATCTCGCTGCAAAACCCGATCTTGCGGGATGTGAAACCCTGACCTGTTGATCAGGGTTCGATATAGGGGATGCTGTACTTGTCGTAGAGGGCTTTGAGGCTGCCGTTGCGCTTCATGCGCAGCAGCTCGGCATCGTAGGCGGCCATCTGGGCGGGCGTGTTCGCGTCGGCCCGTGCGCGGGTCCAGGTGTTGAAGTAGGGGCTGCTTTTGAGTGGCTTGGGCAGGTAATCGACTTTGCCCGTCAGCCCCTCCTCCTTGATCTGGGCGAAGGCGGTGACCAGCGGCATGGGCACGGTATCGATCCGCCCGGCCAGCAGTTTGCGCAGTTGCAGCTGGTTCATGGTGATCTCCTGAAACTGATAGGCCGGGTCGGTCATCGCCGCCGCCAGTTCTGGGGTATAGGAGAAATCCTTGGTCACGCCGATGCGCCAGGGTTTGAGATCGGCCAGCGTCTCGTAGCGGATCTTCAGCAGGTCGGCCTTGCGCACGAAGAAGTGCCAGCTGTGGCGTAGATGGGCCTGTTGGGGATAGATGAGATAACTCTCCCGCTCCGCCTTGTAGGAGTGGGTCATCATCAGGTCGCAGGCGCCGGTTCCGGCATTGCGGGTGAGGCGGGCTCCCGAATCGGCCAGTTCAATCCGGAAGGGCATCTCCAGCTTGTCGAAGATGGCGGTGACGATATCGATATCGAGCCCACGGGGTTTCTGATCGGCATCGAGAAACTTGAGCGGGGGCTCCATGGTGCCGCAGATCACCAGCTCCTTGGCCGGCAATCCGAGTGGAAACAGCAACCAAAACAGGGGGATCACACGCAAACTACGTCTCCTGAGCCCGTTTGAAGATATTCCAGAACCAGATTCCAGTATATTGGATGGCACCTGATCCGTTAGAAGCGACTGTTTATGGCAAACCCTGAAATCGAAAGTACGCTGGACGGGATCGACAAGTTGACCGTCTCGATCTACCGTCTGGGCCTGAGTGTGGCAGCCCTGTTGCTGCTTTGCCGTGGTGCGGCGCTGCTGAGCGGGTTGGCACTGCTCCCGTCGGCACAATGGTTGATGTCGCTGGCAGTGGCAAGCGCAATCTGCGGCTTCTCGCTGCATATCTACGACAAGCGGATTCGCCTGATTCTGCAGGGGTTTGGTTGGGGCTCGCTGGCGCTGGCTGCGGTGGGGGCACCGGATGCACTGGTGCTGGGAGCCGCGTTGGCAACCCTCTCCGGGCTGGCGTTTAAGGAGCAGTTTTGCTTCGCCATTCCCGGCATCAAGCTGGTGCCCATTTTGCTGCCGGTGTTATGGCTGCTGGAGTGGTTGCGGGTGGAGTGGGCCGCCGCACTGGTGGCGCTGGTCTGCGGGGCCCTGTTGACCTTGCTGGCGCTGGCCAAGTGGCGGATGCCTCTGCACTTCGATATCGGTGACAAGGGGCGTTACCAGATCTAGGTCTGCTGGCACACCTTCATCTGCTGGTTGATGGCCTGCATCACCTGACGGCGGCTGATGATGCCGATCACCTTGCCCTGTTGCAGCACCGGGTAGATCTTGGGCTTGGCATCGGCCATCTGGCGGGCCAGCTCCAGAATACAGTCATCCGGCCCGACCGAGAGGGGCGAGCGGTTCATCAGATCCTCCACCCGGGTGCGGGTATCGCAGTAGTAGCTGCCAGTTAGCAGGCTGGGAATGCAATCTTGTTCGGAGAGAAAGCCGATCAGCCGTTTCTGCTCATCCAGCACCGGCAAGCCGCCAAGGCCCGATTGATGCAGGCGATCCAGCGCCTCGGCCAGGCCAAGGCCGGCTGTGAGGGAGTGGGTCAGACGACCCATGTGATGGTGTACTTTCAGCATGGTGGTGACTCCGCAAGAGGGGGATGTCGCCACTATGACGCGGGTGGGTGGTCCGCGACCAATGGCTTGTGCCGCAGGGATTGATAGGCACAAGCCATCGGCGGTGATCCGCTGGCAGGCGGGCTTCGTTCATGCAAGACCATGAAAGGGAAAGGAGATCGTATGCGTGCATTGGTTACGGGCTGCGGCCGTCGACTCGGATTTTATCTCTGTGAACAGTTGGTGGCGGCGGGTTGGCAGGTGACGGGCAGTTATCGCAGCGAGCGGCCGGAGCTGGCCACGTTGGCTGCATTGGGGGTCGAACTGGTGCAGGCGGATTTTGGCCGGGAAGCGGACGTTGGCAAGCTGCTCGATCTGCTGGCTGCCCATCAGGATCTGGCGCTGGTGATTCACAACGCTTCGGCCTTCGAGCCGCAGGCAACTGATCCGGCGGCGCAACTGGCCCAGTTCGAGCAGTTCTACCGGGTACACATGGCGGCCCCCTTCCAGCTAAACCGGGCGCTGGCCCCCCAGCTGGCCAGCAATCCCAACGCCAGCATCATTCACATCACCGATATCTATATCCATGCCCCGGCCCCCCGTTTTGCCAGTTATGTGGCGACCAAGGCTGGAGCCCATTCGCTGGCCATGAGCTTTGCCCGGGAGCTGGCGCCTGCGGTTCGGGTCAACACCATAGAGCCGGGTCCCATCCTGTTTCTCGACGAGCATGACGAAAGCTGGCGCCAGCAGGTGTTGGCGAAAACACCGCTGGCGCGGGAGGGGGGGCTTGAGCCCATCTGGCAGGCGGTGCAGTTACTGATGGGGAACAGTTATATGACGGGGGCCAGCATCAAGGTGGATGGCGGGCGCGCGCTGGCCACTCTCTGAGGGGTTGCCGAGCACCAGCGGCTCCAGACCGACCTGCCTGGTCAGTAAGCCCTTGCCGGGCTTGTCCGAGGGGCCGGGAAGCGCCACCTGCAACGCCACCTTGGGGTCATGCACCTCGCCATGGCCGTAGAGTTCCGCCAGCAGCTCCGCCAGATAGGAATCGACCTCTGCCGTGGCAAAGTCACCGTGCGTGTTGCTGGCCAGAATATCGATGTCGAGCGGCCGATCGTGCACCTTGCAGAGCGGGTCGCTGCGATCCCGGCCGTGAGCCACTTCGAGGGCGACAAAGCGCTGCTTGAGGCGGACGGCATCGAGCGGGCTCTCCACCACCAGCAGGCAGTTGAGAAAGTCGTGGCTGGAGTGCATTCCCACCGGCTTGGTGCGGATCACCGAACTCAGTTGCAGGGGGCCGACGTGCGCAAGCAGCTCGGCCAGCGCACGGCTGACATGGATATGCGGATCAAGATTGGAACCAATGCTACACAGATAGAACATGCTCACCTTCCCGGGGTTGGGCTCATCTGAAATGTATACGCAGCTCACGGTTATCGGATTAACTATGACTTAACATTGTCTTATCTATTGTGATCCGGCACTGATTGGCAGAAAGGAGGTTTGCATGAGTGTGGAGCTGAAATGGGCGCTGTTGACCGCTTCGGGAGCATTGGCGATGATCCTGACCATCTGTCTGGCCTCTGTCGCGTTAGCGTGAATCATCACAATCCAGATAATCCAAACCGGCCCGTTGGCCGGTTTTGTTTTTCGGGGCGCTGCGGCTATGCTGGCGCACCGGTGAGAAAGCAAGAGAAGAGATGATGACCAAGGTTCGCCCACGCTCCCTGCTGCAAGTGGTATTGATGGGATTCGTGCTGGTGCTGATGCCGCTGGGTGGGATGATCTGGCACAACAGTACTGCCCTTGCCCACCTCAGCCAGCTCACCAGTGACGAGATGGAACGGGCGGTCAAGGATACCCGTCGCGCCACCCTGCTGACGGCGCAGGTTATCGACATTGAACGTACCTTGCGCCGCTTCGCGGTGCTGGGGGATCGCCGCAGCCTCACCAGCTATCAGCAGCAACTCGACGGGTATCGGGTATTGCTGGCAGAGCATCGCAACTCCATCTCCGACGGCCAGCTCTATAGCGGGCTCGACCAGGGGCTGGCCTGGCTCGACAGCTTGCAGGATGCCGCGTTGGCACGAGCGGCAGTGGCTGGCGACAAGCTAGAGCTGTTTAACGATGCAAACAAGCAGCTCGAAATGGTTACCCGCAGCCGGGTTGATGAGCACATGGATCGGGTACGTCTCACCATCGCCGGATTGACCAGGGAGCTCTGGTGGGTGAGCGGTGCCGTGGCAGCCATCAGCTTGCTGCTGGTCTTTATCTTCACTTACCTCATCATCCACCCGGTACGACAGATTGAGTCGCGCATCTTGAGTCTGGGGGCGGGGGTGGAGCCCGATCCTCATCCGGTCGATGGCCCTGCCGAGCTGGTGTTGCTGGGGGAGAGGATCCTCTGGTTGCACGACAAACTCAAGGAGCTGGAGCAGCAGAAATACCAGTTCCTGCGCCATGTCTCCCACGAGCTCAAGACCCCGTTGGCAGTGCTGCGGGAAGGCTCGGATCTGCTCTGCGAGCAGTTGGTCGGGCCGTTGACGCCGGATCAGCTGGAGATCTGTCAGATGCTTGACGAGAGTAGCCGTCGTCTGCAGACCCTGATCGAGCGGTTGCTCGACTTTAATCGCCTCAGCCAGCAGGAAGCCTTCGAGCTGGAGTCCGTTCCCCTGCAGCCCATGCTGTCAGAACTCATCGTGGAATATCGGCTTGCATTGGAGTCCAAGCAGATCCGTGTACACTTGCCGACTGGGCCGGTTGCCCTGTGGGCGGAGCCTTACCGGCTGCGACTGATCCTCGATAACCTCTTCTCCAATGCCGTCAGTTACGGCGCCAGCGGGGGCAATATCTGGATCAGGGCAGGACAGGACAAACAGATAAGCTGGCTGGAGGTAGCCAACGAGGGGCCAGAGATCCCTGCTGCCGATCAGCAACGTATTTTTGAACCCTTCGAACAGGGCAGTACAGTGCGGCAAGGTGTATTGAAAGGCTCTGGTATGGGCCTCTCTATCGCCCGTGAGTCTGCCCATAGCCTCGGAGGTGAGTTGGTTCTGGTAAGAGATGAACAGGCAGATGTCTGCTTCAGGTTGACGTTGAAAAGAGAACTATGAAGATACAGCGCGTATTTCCAGCCCTGATGATGGGGTTGCTCGCGGGTTGCGGCCTGCTGCCACAGCACGAGCAGCAGAACTCCTCCGATATCGCTTTTGCCAAGCGGATGGAGTTTGCCAACAAGGAGATGCAGGTACGTCTGCAATACTCCGACTGGTTGCTGGCCAGCCATCCCCAGCAGCGTGTGCAGGAGCGTCAACGCCTGAAAGGGGCGGGAGATCTTGAGAGCCGGGTCAGTCTGGCGATGGTGGATTCCCACCCGGCCGAATCGGTGGCCAATCGCACCGCCGGGCTGGTGCGCCTGAAGCAGATGCTGCCCGAGCTGGGTCTTGATGCACAGGCTTTTTTGCGCAGCTGGATCGCTCTCGGAGAGCAGTTGCTGGCTCGCGACAGCCGGCGTGATGATCAGAGTCAGGAGATCCAGCGGCTGCGTCGTCAGATCGAGCAGCTGACTGCAATTGACGACCAGCTCAACCAGCGCAAGCTGAATGAGAATCGTGAGGCTATACCATGAGCCGGATCCTGTTGGTGGATGACGACGTCAGCCTGCTCAAACTGATGAGCATGCGGCTGCGCAGTCAGGGTTATGAGGTGGATACCGCCGACAGTGCGGAGGGAGCCCTTGATCGGCTTCGTCAGCAGCGGGCCGATCTGGTGTTGAGCGATTTGCGGATGGGGGGGATGGATGGCCTTGCTCTATTCGAGCGGATCCAGGCCCAGTGGTTGGGGCTGCCGGTCATCATCATGACTGCCCACGGCACCATACCGGACGCTATTCAGGCCACCCGCTCCGGCGTCTTCAGCTTTCTGACCAAACCCATCAACAAGGACGAACTACTGGCCACCATCGAACATGCGCTCAGCTTGACCCGGCCGAAACAGCAGCAGGAGTGGCAGTCGTTGATCCTGACCCGCAACCCCCAGCTGGAACAGTTGCTGATTCAGGCCCACAGCATCGCCACTATGGAGGTCCCTGTGCTGATCATGGGGCCATCCGGTTCCGGCAAGGGGGCAATGGCGCAGGCGTTGCACCAGGCCAGCCAGCGGTGCGACAAGCCGCTCTATACCATCAACTGCGCCGCCATTCCCTGGGCTTCCCTCGATCTGCAACTGTTTGGTGAAGATGGCCAATCCGGTCTGTTCGAGCAGGCCAAGGGGGCGACCCTGTTTCTTGACGAGATTGGCAGCTTATCTGAATCCTTGCAGGCCAAGCTGCTGCAGGTGATGGAAGAGTATGGCCAGGGCACGCCTGAGGTACGGGTGCTCAGCTCCAGCCATCAGGATCTGGTCAAGGCGATGGAGGAGGGGCGCTTTCGGGACGATCTCTTTTACCGTCTTAACGTTGCCAACATCACTTTGCCCTCTCTCAGTGCCCGTAGTGAGGACATTCCGCTGCTTGCCAGACAGGCGCTGGATGATTATCGCTGCCGCCATAGCGACTGTGCGGCTATGGGCTTCTCACCGGAGGCGCTGGCGATGTTGGCCGCAGCCGCCTGGCCGGGTAATGTGCGTCAACTCTGCAACCTGGTGGAGCAACTCGCCAGCCTCTGTTGCAGTCCGGTGATCGGGGTCTCCATGGTGGAGTCCGCGTTGAGTGGTGGGGGCGGCGGCATCCCCTCGTTCAACGAGGCGCGGGCAGAATTCGAGAAGGAGTATCTGATCCGTTTGCTGCGCACCACCGAGGGCAATGTGACCCTGGCGGCCAACATGGCGGGCAGAAACCGTACCGATTTTTACAAACTATTGAATCGGCACGGTATCGAGGCAGCAAACTTCAAATCGAAGGGATAAATCAGGCGGGATCAATCGCTGCCGGAGCAGCATCGGCTTTTTGGGTTTTATGGGAGAGCCATAAGCCGCTCGCCTTCATCAGGTAACCGAACAAGGCGCCGATGATGAGGGAGGGGAGGATCAACCGCCACTCGCCAGCCGCCCCGAAGGTGGCACAGCAACCGGCAAAGGTGCCTGGAATGTAGCCGAGCCACTGCTGCTTGGCCTGCACGCACATCAGGGTTGCGACTACCCCCGTCATCACATAACCCGCCACACCCGCCCCCCACAGACTGTCGCCATGGATCAGTAGCAGTGCCCACAGCATGCCGCTGGTGTTGCAGAAGATGGTTTGCAGCAGCGCCTTGTAGCCACCGCTTGACGCGAAATAGCTGGTGCAGCCGAGAAAGCCGACCCAGGAGATAAGGCCGAACGCGACGGCAATCCAGCCCCAGACGGCGGAGAGAATTCCAGTGGTGAGGGCGATGGCGATCAGTGGGCTCATGGGGCGACTCTTCAGTTGGCTTCGCAAAAGGGGGCAGCCTACCTCCGGCAATCGGGCCGGCAAGCGGGGGCGGAATTGTGTGTGATCTGCATCACTCTTTTCAACTCAGGAATACGCTTGCGCTCGCGAAAAAAATTCATTGGTGACCGGCCTGACACTCGACCATAGTTAGAGGCCCTGTCCTGCTCATGGAGTGAGTCTGATGGCGCCCAATGTGATCGTTCCCCTACTGGTGTTCGTAGTCCTGTTTCTGGTCGGAAATATGGCCAAGGCGCTGCCTCTGCACCACATAATGTAATCTTGTGTGAAATAAAAATCTGCCGGGGCGGGTCTTATCCATAGTGCCTCACTCAGCCCCGGGAGTTTTTCATGTTGATCAAGCGTCGTACCGCCCACCCCCTCACCGAACAGGATGTCACCCCGGAAGCCGTCTATCAGGACCGCCGCCTCATTCTCAAGGGGCTGGGTCTGGGGGCGGCCACCCTGGCGTTTCCCACTCAGGCCGGTGTACTCGATCTGCTGCGCGGTAAAGAGGATGCTCCCCAATTAGCCACCCAGCCGCTCAACAGCAAGCCTGCGGAGCGCCCGGCCAATCTGGTGCTGACACCGGAAGAGAAGGCAACCAGTTACAACAACTTCTATGAGCTCGGCACCGACAAGTCCGACCCGGCTCGCAACGCACATTACCTCAAGCCCGAACCCTGGACCCTCAAGGTGGAGGGGGAGGTGGCCAAGCCCTTTACCCTAGATGTGTGGGATCTCATCAACAAGAGCGAGCTGGAGGAGCGGATCTACCGGCTACGCTGCGTTGAAGCCTGGTCCATGGTACTGCCCTGGAACGGCATCTCGCTGGCAGAGATCATCCGCCGCGCCGAGCCCACCAGTCGCGCCAAGTTTGTCGCCTTCGAGACCCTGTTTGACCCGAAACAGCTGCCGGGGCAGGCCTCCAGTCTGGGGGGCGGCATCGAGTATCCCTACGTGGAAGGTCTGCGTATCGACGAGGCGATGCACCCTCTCTCTTTCCTTGCGATGGGGCTCTACGGCAAGACCCTGCCCGCCCAGAATGGCGCGCCGATCCGGTTGGTGGTGCCGTGGAAGTACGGC
Source organism: Aeromonas sp. 600527 (assembly GCF_049175415.1). Classification (NCBI taxonomy): domain Bacteria; kingdom Pseudomonadati; phylum Pseudomonadota; class Gammaproteobacteria; order Aeromonadales; family Aeromonadaceae; genus Aeromonas; species Aeromonas sp. 600527. The sequence continues at coordinate 141,008 of NZ_JAAKVA010000008.1, forward strand.
TTCAAGAGCATCAAGAGCATCGTCTCGATCCGGCTGGTAGAGGAGATGCCTCCGACCACCTGGAACCTGCTGGCTCCTAACGAATATGGCTTCTACGCCAACGTCAACCCGCAGGTGGATCACCCGCGCTGGAGTCAGGCCAGCGAGCGCTTTATCGGCGAGGGTGGAGTGTTTGGCGCCAAGCGTCAGCCGACCCTGATGTTCAACGGCTATGGTGACGAAGTCGCCTCGCTCTATCAGGGGATGGATCTGCGCCAATGGTACTGAGATTGAAACCGGCCCATGTTAGCGGCTTGCGGGCGCTGGTGCATCTGGGCTCCCTCGGCTTCCTGCTTTGGCTGGTTTTTGCCATTCCGGCAGGTCTGCTGGGGGGCGATCCGGTGCCCGAGCTTATCCACTACCTCGGCAAGGGGGCGCTCAACCTGCTGCTGCTCACCCTGCTGGTGTCACCGCTGGCCAAGCGCTGGCGGCAGGGGCCGCTCATCAAGCTGCGCCGCCCCCTCGGGCTCTGGTGTTTTGCCTGGGCGTTGCTCCACTTCATGGCGTGGCTGGGACTGGATCTGCAGTTTGACTGGGGCTTGATTGGCGGCGAGCTGGTCAAGCGCAGCTACATAGTGGTGGGGATGGTGGCCCTGCTGCTGCTGGCTGCCCTCAGTATCACCTCGCTGCCCGCATTGCAGCGCAGAATGGGCGCAGCATGGCAGAAGCTACACAACTGGGTTTATGCGGTAGCCCTGCTGGTGCCGGTGCACTACTGGTGGTCGCTCAAGAGCGGTTGGGGGGAGCCCCTCATCTACCTGCTGCTGGCCTGCGCTCTGCTTTGGCCGAGGCGGGAGAAGCTGCTGCGCCCCATGCGAGGACGCTGGAACGCAAAAGAGGCCTAATCGGCCTCTTGTTGTTTGATCTCGCCTGTGTAGGCATCAATGATGAGATATACCGTCTGATCCTGGCGATTGAGGGTTTTGACCTCGAATTTGTCCCCTTCCAGCTCCACTTCCCGAATGTCGTGATACCCTTGCGCCAGCAGGAGTTTGACCAGCCCGGCCATGTCGAGACGGCTCTGTGCCGCCCAGCTTGTGGCGCTCAACAGGCAAAGGATCAGCAGGAAACTGCGCGGGATCATATTCATTCCGGATTCATGGCTGGCAGACTATAAACGCCATTATGTTAGGTTTTTGGAGATGAATCATCCATGAATAGAGCGCTCCCTCTGCTCGGGTTATTGCTGCCGGTGCTGGCACAGGCGGTCACGCCTGATGAAGCCCAGCTGCAGCAAGCTGTCCATGAGGGACGGGTTCGGCCCTTCCATGAAATGATGGAGGTGGCGGCCAGGTTGCCGGTACGGGTGTTGCGGGTGGATCTGGGAGAAGAGGATGGTATCTGGCTCTATGAACTGCGCGTCATCGATCGGGAAAACAGCGTGATCAAGGTAGCCTATCGGGCCGACAACCTTGAGCTGGTGTGGGCCAAGGGCCACCACCTGGAGCGTCTGTTCGAACCGCCTGTCTCTCCGATCGAGGATGATGAATAACCCCAGAGTGGAAATCTGTTCATGCGAATTCTGATTGTTGAAGATGAAAAAATCCTGGCCGGCCAGCTGGCTGAGCAGTTGCGCCTCTCCGGCTTTGTCACCGACCTCTGCCATGATGGCAACGAGGCCGGTTTTCTCGGCGAGACCGAACCCTACGATGCCATCATTCTCGACCTCGGCCTGCCTGGACGCGATGGCCTGAGCGTGTTGAAGGAGTGGCGCAGCAAGGGGATCGATACGCCGGTGCTGGTGCTGACCGCCCGTGGCCAACTGCACGAGAAGATTGAGGGGCTAAACGCCGGTGCCGATGACTACCTCACCAAGCCGTTCCAGGTGGCCGAGTTGGTGGCGCGGGTCCATGCGCTGGTGCGACGGGCTGCCGGCAATGCCAGCTCCGTTCTGGAGATTGGCGGGGTGCGGCTCGATATGGCGGCCTCCCAGGTGTGGTACGAAGGGACCCCCATCAAGCTGACCGCCCACGAGTTCCGGGTGCTGGGTTATCTGATGCAGCACAGGGGCAAGGTGGTATCGCGCAGCGAGCTGATCGACCACATCTATGCCCAGGATTTCGATCGTGACTCCAACACCGTTGAGGTGTTCATCGGCCGGATCCGCAAGAAGACCCATCCAGACTTGATTGAGACAGTGCGTGGTCTCGGATACCGGATCAACGAATGAGGTTGGTCCGAACCCTTCGGGGGCGGCTGCTTGCCATTGCGCTGGTGTGGTGCGGGCTGTTTCTGTTCGCTACCGGCTTCAGCCTGCAGACCATGATGCGCAACTACTGGCAGGAGGCAGAGGCTGACGGCTTGCGCCTGCAACTCTACGATCTGCTCTCCCGGTTGGAGGTGGAGAAGAGTGGTCTGCCTGTGGTGATCGAACCGATGGCCGATCCCCGTTTCAGCCAACCTTACTCCGGCTACTACTGGCAGCTGGAACTGGGGGAAAATGTGGTGGGCCGCTCCCGCTCCCTGTGGGACACCCATCTGGTGAGCCATGGCCTCAAGTCTGCCTTTGGCGATCCTGACCTCTTTTTTGGCAAGGGACCCAACAAGGAGCCGCTGCTGATCATGACCCGTACCGTGCTGTTGCCCGGTTCGGATCGGGTCTTTACCCTGGTGATGGCCAAGGACAGCAGCACCCTGATCCAGACCCTGAAGAAAACCCGCATCAGCCTGTTCCTCGGTCTCGGTTTTGCCGCCGCCGGTCTGGTGCTCGGCTTCATGTTCCAGATCGTCTACGGTTTGCGGCCGCTGCACCTGCTACGCCGTGAACTGGGGCGGGTTCACGAGGGTCATCAGGAGGGATTTCGGCTGCGCTATCCGCTGGAGATCCAGCCGCTGGTGGAGGATATCAACCGGCTGCTGCACCACTACGGCGAGCTGCTGCAGCGGGCCCGTGCCCACACCGGCAATCTTGCTCACGCCCTCAAGACGCCGCTCAGCATCATGCGCAATCAGGTGGCACAGTTGCCGCCGGAGGATCAGGCCGCCATCGGCGAGCAACTCGACCAGATCCAGCGCCATATCGACTATCACCTCGGCAAGGCGCGGGTGACCGGCGCTGCCAAGATCCTCGGGGTGTCGACCCCGGTGCGGGCGCGGGTGGAGTATATCTGCCGCGCTTTCTCCCGCCTCTATCCGGGCAAGACGGTGGATCTGCAGGTGCCCGCCAATCTGGCGGTCGGGGTGGAGGAGCAGGATTTCGACGAGATGGTGGGCAATTTGCTGGAGAACGCCTTCAAGTGGTCAGCCAGCGAGCTGCGTATCTCCAGCGCCGAGCTGGGGGGCTGGATCACCCTGCGTATCGAGGATGACGGCCCCGGCATGAGCGAGGATCAGATCGCCAAGGCGGTGCTGCGCGGGGTGCGGCTCGACGAGAAGGTGCCGGGTTCCGGTCTCGGTCTCAACATCGTATCCGATCTGGCGGAAGCCTATCGAGGCAGCTTTATTATGGGCCGCGCCGAACTGGGCGGGCTGGCCGCCTCCCTCTCGTTGCCCAAGGTGGCAAGGGTCGAGAGCTAGGCATAAGATATGGCATTTGTTTTAGCCTGAGGAAGAGAACCATGACCGACGATCCGTGGGCCCTGTGCCATCTTGACGATTCATTCGATGCCTCTGTACTGGGGGTCAAGGGCGCCCAGATCCAGTGGTTTGAAGATCGGGATGGCCTGATTGCCTATCTGCTGGAAGATTATGTCGATCTGCTGGCCGATGTGGGCGAGCTGGACGAGGAGCAGACCGAACAGGCGCGTGAGCGCTTCACCCTGCTGGTGGAGCAGAGCTTTGACGATCGCACCCTGATGGATGCTATCAACGATCTCGCCTCCGGCTTGCGCCGCATCGCCTGGTTGGGGCCACTCTCGGAGCTGGCGGAGATCAGCGACGACTTTGCTTCCGGTCTGCGCCGTTACTTCTGGAGCCAGTACGATGGCGATGAAGATGACCCGGACGCCTGGGTGCCGGAAGAGCTGTGGCCGCAGCTGGTGGAGTGCGCGCAGGAGTATATGGAAGAGGGGGATTTTTAAATCTGTCCGGACTATGTGTGCTCTTTGGCAGACAGATAAAGAAACGGCGCCTTGATGGCGCCGTTTTTATTGGGTGGCAATCGCCTTAGCCGTTGGCCGGTACCGCGTGGGCGGTGTTGGCCAGCACAGGTCCTGTGTACTTCTCGATCTGCAACTGGGCCATGTGGCCGCAGTTGCCCTGTGCCAGACTGGACGAGCCTTCGTCGAAGGTGAGGCAGTTGACGTTGCCGTTTTTGCAGATGCTGCCCGCTTCGCCCGGCTTGGCCGGGTCGTACCAGGCCCCTTCGCAGATCCGCACCACCCCTTGGCGCACATCTTCGGAGAGCAGGGCGCCCACCAGGATCTGGCCGCGCTCGTTGAAGGCACGCACCAAATCCCCCTGGGCGATACCACGAGCCTTGGCATCCAGCGGATGGATCATGATCGCCTCGCGGTCGGCGATGGCGAACTTGTCCCGCAGCGGAGTGTTGTCGAGCTGGGAGTGCAGCCGCTGGGTCGGGTGGGAGGTGTTGAGCGACAGCGGATAGCGCGCTGCCACCTCGCTCTTCACCCACTCCTTCGGCTCATACCACTTGGGATGGCCGGCGCAGTCGGCATAACCCATCCCCGCCACCGTGTTGGAGAAGATCTCGATCTTGCCGGACGGGGTGCCGAGCGGGTTGAGCAGCGGGTTCTCGCGAAAATCGGCGTGACGGATCCACTGGCGGTTGGCCTCGGGGATCGGGAAGCGGATGTAGTTGTTGGACTCCCAGAACATGTTGAATGGCGGCAGCGCCACGCGGGCACCACGGGCCTGCGCCGCCATGCCGTCGTACATCTGCTTGAGCCACAGCATCTCATCCTTCCCTTCGGTGTACTGCTCCTGCACGCCCAGTTTGGCGGCGATGGCGCTGAAGATATCGAAGTCGTTGCGGGCTTCAAACTGGGGCGGCACGCACTGATGCATCGGGAACACATAGCGCTGGGAGTAGTCGCCCCCCATCTCCAGATCGTTGCGCTCGTAGCTGGTGGTGACCGGCAGCACGATATCGGCGTGCTTGGCGGTGGCGGTCCAGTAAGGCTCGTGAACGATCACGGTCTGCGGTTTGCGCCACGCCTGCAGCAGGTTGTTGGTGTCCTGATGGTGGTGGAAGGGGTTGCCGCCCGCCACGTAGACCAGCTTGATGTCCGGATAGGTCACCTTGCGGCCGTTGAAGTCGATGGTTTTGCCCGGGTTGGCGAGACAGTCGGCGATGCGCGCCACCGGGATTGGGGCCGGGCTGTTCTTCGGTGCGTTGCCGGCGGAGATACCCGCCAGAATGCCGCCCTTGGCAGTGGGGCTGCCACCGGAGGAGTAGTGGTAGCTGAAGCCGTAGCCGCCGCCCGGCAGGCCGATCTGGCCCAGCATGGAAGCCAGGGTCACCAGCATCCAGTTCGGCTGTTCGCCATGCTGCTGACGCTGCATGCCCCAACCGGCCATGATCATGGTGCGCTTGGCGGCCATGTCGAGAGCCAGCTGGCGGATCACCTTGGCATCGACGCCGCAGACGCTGCTCGCCCATTCGGCGCTCTTCGGTTGGCCGTCATCCTTGCCGAGCAGATAGTCCAGAAACTTGTCGAAGCCGACGGTGTAGCGATCTAGGAAAGCCTGATCGTGCTTCTTCTCGCTGTAGAGGGTGTGAGCCACACCCAGCATCATGGCCACGTCGGTGTAGGCGTTCGGGGCAATCCACTCGGCACCGACCAGCTTGGCGGTCTCGTTGTAGATGGGATCGATGCTGATGACGCGGGTGCCCTTCTCTTTCAGCGCCATGAAGCCGGCCTGACCTTCGTGATCCGGCATGTTCCAGCTGTTCTTCAGAGTTACTTGAGCGTTGACCCCCCACAGCACCACCAGTTCGGCGTTCTCGACCACGTTGGGCCAAGCGGTCTGCTGCTCGTACACCTCGATGGAGCCCATCACGTGGGACATGATCACCTGGGCCGCGCCGGTGGAGTAGTCACCGGCATAACCGGTGAAACCGCCGGAGAGGTTCATCAGGCGGTGCAGCAGGGTGCGGCTGTTGTGGAACATGCCGACACTCTTCCAGCCGTAGGAGCCGGCGTGGATCGCCTGCGGGCCGAAGTCACTCTGCACGCGCTGGATTTCACCGGCCACCAGTTCGATGGCTTTCTCCCAGCTCACCCGCACCCACTCGTCGGCGCCGCGCAGCTCGGGCTTGGCGCCCGGGCCGTGCTCCAGCCAGCTCTTGCGTACCATGGGATACTTGATGCGGTTCTTGGCGTGCACCTGGAACGGCGCCATGTCGATAAGATCGTTCGGCGCCGGATCATCGGCTACCGGCTGGACGCGCACCATGCGACCATCTTCGACGATCGCCTCGAAGGCACCCCAGTGGGCGCCGGTCAGAATGCCCTTCTGGGCGGGCACCAGAGTCGGGAACTGACTCAATGCGGTGCTGATGGCTTGTGCCAGCGCACTCTTGGGAAAAATGCCGCCGAGCAGGGGCAGGGCTGCGCAGGCGCCGAGCCCCTTGAGCAGGTTGCGGCGGGACAGATTGGTCTTCTTGTCATTGAAAAAAGTCATAACGGTTATCCTCTGTGCCAGCCTTAGTGGGCCGCGCTCATGTCACTGGCGTGTTTCTGGACATACTGGGTCAACATGCGAGCCTGTTCCGGGGTCAGGGAGGTACGAGATTCCATCCCCTTGATGACGCCGATCCACTGGTTGGCATTGAAGTGATCCAGCGCGGTGAGGCCGTGGCAGCCGGTACAGTTGTTGGACATCAGGGTGGAGGCGTATTGCCACAGCTTGCCCTGATCGCCGATAAGCTGGCTTTGGTCGACCCAGGCGGTCAGCTTGACCTGATGCCAGGTGAGGTTGGTGGCGCTGTCGGTTTCGCTCTGGCCGGTGACCAGTGCTTTCTTGGCGGCATCGTCGACCAGTACGCTGAGGATCCGTTTGCCCGGTGCGGCGTAGAACACTTCGCTCACACCATCCTGTTGCCAGCCTTCGATCTGCACCTTGGCGCGGCCGTTTTCGTTGGCCAGCACTTCCACCCTAGTGGAGGGCATCAGGGTGCCTTCGTCGGTCTTGGCGGCGGCATCGAGGAACAGCGGGGTGGTGGCGATGGCGTAACGGGTGGTGACATTGGCCGGAGTCTGGGCCGCAGCCTGCGCCAGCTCACTGGCACCGGCGGCAGCCAGGCCGCTCATGTCTGGCATGATGTGGGCGACACCGCGGTGGCAGTCGATACAGGTCTGGCCCTCCTTGATGGCGACCGGGTGTTCGGCACGGGCATTGGGGCGCTGGGCCAGAATGTCCATCGCCTCGTAGCTGTGGCAGCTGCGGCAGGTGGCGGAGTCGTTGGCTTTCAGCTCGTCCCAGACCGACTGGGCCATACGCAACTTGTGGGCCTCGTATTTCTCAGGGGTGTCGAGGGTGCCGATCGCCTCGTGATAGATATCCTTCACTGCACGGATCTTGGTCCACAGGTAGGAGGCTGGCTCATTGGGAATGTGGCAGTCGGCGCACTCGGCACGGATCCCCTTGGTGTTCTGGAAGTGGACACTGCCCTGATACTCGGCCAGCGGTGTCTGCATGGAGTGGCAGGAGACGCAGAATTCGGTGGAGCTGGTCTTGTGCAGCACGGTCACGGTGACACCCAGTGCCGCGACACCCAGCAGGGCCCCGAGCAGCAGGAGCCAGAACCAGGTTTTTCTTATCAGTTTTCCAATCATGGCGGCGTTTTCCTACGGTCAATAATTACCTACATAGTACTAGTCCAATAGTAGTAGTAATGATAGGGATAAGGCGTTGACCTCCATCATGGTTTATATTTTTTGATGGAAGTCACACTCAATTCATAGTTCTGTTATTGACAATAATATCGAATTAAATTCTGTTTTATTGTATTTATCCGCTTTTGACACTTTCCTTGGCAGCTGTTAGCCCCCTCGCAAAACCCCACAAGATTCGTTGATATAGTGAACAGTGAGCCACAACGGAGTGTCGCCGATGAGCCCTTTCTCACTGCTGTGTGTCGCCGCCAACGTGCAGCTGCTGACCGAATTCGAACAGGAGCTGGCCCCGCTGCTCGGCCATTTTGCGCTGGTGGTGGTGGTCGGGCAGGAGTCGGCGGAGCTGGCCCTCGACGAGCTGGACCGCAAGGGGCAGCCGCCCGCCGTGGTGGTGTGTGACAGCGAGCTGGGGGATGGGCGAGGGGCCGATTTTCTAATCCGCCTCGGCAACCGCCACGAGGCGTGCCGCAAGATCCTGTTGGGCAGCCAGCCGGAGATGAAATCGATCATCGAGGCGGTCAACCTCGGTCGTCTCGACTACTACCTGCAACGCCCCTGGCGCGATGGCAGCCTGCGCCGGGCGGTGATCGAGCAGGCCAGCCACTTTGTGCTGCTCCAGCCCGAGGCTGACCTGCTGAGCTATGCCGCCGTGCTCGACAACCAGAAGTTGCTGCGGGTCCACGTCGATCGCCAGTTGGCGGCCTATCGGCAGGGTTTTATGGATTACACCCACTGCAGTGATGAAGAGCTGTCGCGGGTGGTGATCGACGGCCTCTACCAGTTTTTCGATGGCAATGACGAGGCGCGGGTCTGCCGCCACTACAGTCCGGGCCATGTGCTGACCCGCGAGGGGGAGCCCAACAGCTTTCTCTGGTTTATCGCCAAGGGGGAGGTGGTGCTGCGCAAGCGGGACGAGCAGGGGATCGATCAGGAGGTGGTGCACTACCGCACCGGTTCGCTGGTGGGGGGTATGTCCTTCGTGACCGGCGAACCCGCCTTTACCACCGGGGTGATCCTGACCGGCGCCGAGGTGATCAAGCTCGACAAGCTGCAATTCTCCCGGGTGATGCAGGCGCGCAGCGAACTGCTCCCCTCCTTTACCAACCTGCTGCTGCGCCACTTCAACCGCCGCCTGCAAAACAGCATCCGTACCGAGATGCGGCTGCAACAGACCCTCAACTCCCTCGATGCCGCTCACGCCCAGCTGGTGGAGAGTGAAAAGATGGCGATGCTGGGTCAGCTGGTGGCCGGTGTCGCCCATGAGCTGAACAACCCGGTGGCGGCCATCATCCGTGGCAGCGAGACCCTGCGGGCTGCCATCCCCGATCTGGTCAATCTCGAACTGCCTGCTCCCATCAAGGGGCTGGGCAACCAGACCCTCTGTCAGGCGCTGACCGCACAGCCGGTTTCGACCAGCGAGATCCGCGACAAGACCCGGCTGGCGGAGGGGCGCTTTGGCGATCGTCAGCAGGCGCGGCTGGCGGTGCAGATGAATCTGGATGACGAGCTGAACTGGCAGCGCTGGTTTGCCAGCCGCACCGCCGCCGAGCGGGAGGCGCTGCTCGCCCGGCTGGAGCTGTTCCAGCAGACCGGCAGCTTCCTGCGCAATATCGAAGTGTGTGCCCGTCGCATCGGCGATCTGGTCAAGAGCCTCAAGCAGTATGCGCGGCAGGATCGGGCCGAGCCCTCGCTGGTGGACCTGCACGAGGGGCTGGAAGATACCCTGATGATTTTCGAAAACCGCCTCAAGCATCATGAGCTCTGCAAGGAGTACCAGCCGTTGCCGCTGGTGCGCTGTCACCCTATCGCCCTGCAACAGGTGTGGACCAACCTGATCGCCAACAGTCTGGATGCCATGAGCGGCCCGGGGCGACTCACCATTCGCACCGGGTTGCTGGATCCCGAGTGGGTCATGGTAGAGATCGAGGATAGCGGTTGCGGCATCGAGCCCGAGCTGTGGCAGCGGATCTTCGATCTCAATTTCACCACCAAGCGGGAGGGCCATTTCGGCCTCGGGATTGGTCTGAGCGTTTCGCTGCAGATAGTTCAGCAGCACCACGGCCGGATTGAGGTGGCCTCCGAACCGGGCCATTACACCCGGATGCGGGTCTGTCTGCCGCTGGATGGCATGGGGCAGGCCGGTTACGGGGGCGAACCTCATCACAACAAGGAGCATGCGGCCTGAGCCGTCGCCAGCATCAATCGCGCGGCGTGCCAAACCATGTCGCCAAGGAGGAGCAATGAACAAACACTATCTGATCCTGTGTGTGGACGATGAGCGGGAGGTGCTGGATGCGGTGATCCACGATCTCGCCCCGTTCCGTTCCCACTTCGAACTGGAAGCCGCCGAGAGCGTCGACGAAGCGCGGGAGGTGGTGCACGAGTGGGAAGAGGAGGGGGGCAAGCTGGCGCTGATCCTCTGCGATCACATCATGCCGGGAACTTTGGGGGTCGACTTTCTGGTGGAGTTGAACCGGCGTGCCACCACCCGTGCCAGCCGCAAACTGCTGCTGACCGGGCAAGCGGGGCTGGAGGCCACCGTCGAAGCGGTCAATCGTGGCGGGTTGCACTACTATCTGGCCAAACCGTGGAAGCTGGAGACCCTGCAAGAGGCGGTGCGCGAACAGCTGACCGACTACCTGCTGGCAGAAGATGGCGACAACGCCTTCCACTATGCGCCGCTGCTCAATCAGGCGCGGTTGTTTGCCGCTATCCACGATCACCCGTTCGACGAATAGGGGCAGTTGGGCTTTCGCGGTGGCAGTTGTATACTGTCTGCATATACAGTATTGCAGGTAGCTACCGATGCGACTCTTTATCGCCGAGAAGCCCACGCTGGGCCGCGCCATTGCCGATGCCCTGCCCAAGCCCCACAAGAAGGGCGACGGTTTTATCGAAACAGCCCAAGGGGATGTGGTCACCTGGTGCATCGGCCATCTGCTGGAGCAGGCCGAACCCGATGCCTATGACGCTGCCTTCAAGCAGTGGCGGATGGAGCATCTCCCCATCATCCCCGCCCAGTGGCAGCTGGTGGCCAAGCCCAAGACCAAAACCCAGCTCACCGTCATCAAGCGACTGATCAAACAGGCGGACTGCGTGGTCAACGCCGGTGACCCGGATAGGGAAGGGCAACTGCTGGTGGACGAGGTGATCGACTTTCTCGGCTACCCGAAAACCAAGCCGGTGCAGCGCTGCCTCATCAGCGATCTCAACCCGCCTGCGGTGCGCCGCGCTCTCGAGAAGCTGAGGGACAACAAGGAGTTCGTGCCGCTGGCGGTCTCCGCGCTGGCCCGCAGTCGGGCCGACTGGCTCTACGGCATCAACATGACCCGCGCCTACACTCTGCTCGGGCGCAAGGCCGGTTGCAGTGAGCTGCTCTCGGTTGGCCGGGTGCAGACCCCGCTGCTGGGGCTGGTGGTGCGGCGGGATCTCGAGATCGAGGCCTTCGTGCCCAAACCCTTCTACGAGGTGCTGGCCCATCTGCTGACCGACGGCAACGAGCGCTTCACCGCCAAGTGGCTGCCGTCGGAAGCCTGCCTGCCGTGGCAAGATGAGGAGGGGCGGGTGCTCAATCGGGCGCTGGCCGACAAGGTGGTGAGCCGGATCAATGGCCAGCCCGCTCAGGTCGAATCGGTGGAGGAGCAGGCCCGCAAGCAGGCGGCGCCGCTGCCCTACAACCTCTCCTGCCTGCAGATCGATGCCGCCAAGCGGTTCGGCATGGATGCCAAGCGGGTGCTCGACATCTGCCAAAGCCTCTACGAGCGCCACAAGCTCATCACCTATCCGCGCTCCGATAGCCGCTATCTGCCGACCGACCATTTCAAGCGGGCCGAGCAGGTGCGCGGCGCCATCGCCGCTACTGCGCCCGCGCTGGCCAAGGCGGTGAGCGAGGCAGACGGCAAGATCCGCAGCAAGGCGTGGAACGACAGCAAGGTGGATGCCCACCACGCCATCATCCCCACCGAGAAGCAGGGCAACCCCGCCACGCTGGGGGCCGACGAGGAGAAGCTCTATGGCCTGATTGCCCGACAGTATCTGCTGCAGTTCTATCCCCCATTCGAATACAACGACAGCAAGGTGCTGCTGCGCATCGCCGGTGGCCTGTTTCAGGCCAGGGCACGGCGAATCCTCAAGGCGGGCTGGAAGGCGCTGCTCGGGGTGGAGGAGGATGACGACGAAGAGAAGGCCGGTACCCTGCCGGCTCTGAAGGAGGGCGAACAACTGCTGTGCGAGCGGGGCGAGTTGCAGGAGAAGATGACCCAGCCACCCAAGTCGTTCACCGATGCCACTCTGCTGGCGGCCATGACAGGCATCGCCCGCTATGTGCAGGATCCCGAGATCCGCAAGACCCTGCGCGACACCGATGGCCTCGGCACCGAAGCGACCCGGGCCGGCATCATCGACCTGCTGTTCAAGCGTCGCTTTCTGGTGCGTCAGGGCAAGAGCATCAAGGCGACCCCGACCGGACGGGCGCTGGTTCAGGCGTTGCCCGCGACAGCTACCACGCCGGATATGACGGCGCTGTGGGAGCAGAGCCTCGCCCAGATCGCCGAGCGCCACGGCAGCTACCTGCAGTTTATGGGGCCGCTCACCGAGCAGCTCAACGGCCTGATCGAGGGGGCGCGGCAGGACTCCGGTGCCAGCTTCAGCGCCCTGCCCAAGGAGGCGCCGGGTGCCGGCAAGCGGCGTTTTACCAGGCGCAAGAGTCCGGCGGCCAGCACGACTGGCGGGCCCCGACCGCGCAAGACGGCCAGCAAGCGCCAGACCAGGGCGGCATAACGAAAAAAGGCGCCCATCCAGGGCGCCAAAGGCATTGTTGTCAGGCTGCCTGAGTGGACAAGCTGGCACGGATCCTGTGCTGGTAGTGCAGCACCACACCGAGAAACACCAGATCCTTGAACAGGAAGAACTCGGTGACTGGCACGCCGTCAACCATCTTCCAGACACCTGTCAGGGTCAGCAGGAAGCTCAGCGTCGCCAGGAAGGTGACGATAGCCCCCATGCTGCACCAGTAACCGATGCGAGGTTGCCACAGGCCCACGACCAGCCCGATGGCGATCACTATCTCGACCACCCCGATCAGGTTCGATACGCTCTGTTCCGACAGGGGGCCATAGAGCCAGCTCATCAAGGGGTGGCTGGCTACCAGTGGTTTGATGGTGGCGGCCTCTGTCGGGGTAAACTTGAAGACGCCGATCCAGAGCAGGGTCAATACCACGCCCGCCAGGGCGACCAGAAAGCCTTTGTCATGTTGCTGCATGGGGGGCTCCTTGTTTAAGGGGTCAGAGTGACGGGCGGGAAGTCGATCTCGGTCGCCGCCAGGTGGTTGCCATAGTTGGTCAGGGTATTGACCACCACCTGGCCGAGCACCTCCAGCAGCAGCTCGTCATCTACGCCTGCGGCACGGGCGCTAGCAAGTTGCTCGTCACTGATCACCCCGCGCTGCTTGACCAGCGCCGTTGCCAGTTGCAGCAGGGCGTGATCAAGGGGAGCCGAGGCTTGGCCGAGTCGGGTTGCCCGGATCTCCTGGGCCGAGAATCCGGCCTTTCCCGCCAGTAGTGTGTGGGCAGACAAACAGTATTGGCAGGCGTTGGCTTGACCGATGGCCAGTGCCAGCAATTCCCGTTGTGGGGCAGTGAGGCGCCCCTTGCCAAGCGCCTCGGCAAAGCCCAGGAAGCCATTGAGCAGGGCTGGCGAGTGGGCCAGGGTGGCGTAGAGGTTGGGCACCATACCCAGATTGCGTTGCAGGGTGGCCAGGGTCTGGGCGGCTGCGGGTTGCGGCTGGGATACGGGTTGGATACGGCTCATGATCTTCTCCTGTGGTAGTGAAGGTAAGGGAGACAGTGTGCCGTCATTCGTGATACGGTTTATCACTCATCGTCTGCAAATAAATACTATTCGTCTCAAATATGGATCCGCTCTCTGCCTTGTTGGTTCATGCCTCCCCCGAAGCCAAGATCTTCTTCGCCGGCAACCTGTGCCAGAACTCCTCCAGTGATGATTACCCGAGCGGCGGACATCTTCATCTGCTGCGTAGCGGCGCCGTCATGCTGCGTGAAGAGGGGGGCGCCAGCTTGCTGCTCGAGGAGCCGACTCTGATCCTGTTCCCTCGGGGACGTCCTCACAAGCTTGAACCCAGAACGTTGGGGGGTTGTGATTTGGTGTGTGCCAATGTCGCATTCGGCAAGGGGGGCGCATCGCCGTTGCAGCTGGCATTACCGGGCTCGCTGGTGCTGCCGCTACGTGAGTTGCCTGCCCTGACGCCGGTGCTGAGTCAGCTGTTTGACGAGGCGTTTCACCCCCGCTACGGGCAGGATCCGCTGATCTCCCGCTTGCTGGAGGTACTGTTGATCCTGCTGCTGCGTCATCTGGTCGAGCAAGGGGTGTGTCAGCAGGGGATGCTGGCAGGTATTTCCGATCCCCAGTTGGCCAAGGCGATCTCGGTGATGCATCAGCGTGGGGATGAACCCTGGACGGTGGCCACGCTGGCGCGGGAGGCCGGCATGTCGCGGGCCCGCTTTGCCGCGAAGTTTCAGGAGCGGGTCGGTCAAGCGCCGCTTGGTTATCTGACCCACTGGCGCATGGCGCGCGCCTGCCAGCAACTGTTGACGGGGGAGCCCATGGTGCAGGTGGCGCTGGGGGCGGGGTACAGCAGCAGTGTTGCCTTTGGTCGGGCATTCGAGCGGGAGCTGGGGGTGAGCCCGGGGCGCTGGCTCAAGGCGCAGCAACAAGCCGAATAAAAAACGGGGCAGCCAGTGGCTGCCCCGTTTTCATAACCGGTCAGCCGGTATAGACGTTCTCTTCCGGATAACGGATGCGGGTCTCGACCGGGCGGGCCAGCATAAAGGCCAGGGTCAGGGGGCCGAGACGGCCGCAGATCATCACCAGCACCAGGATCAGCTTGCCCGGCTCGCTCAGGGAGGCGGTGATGCCGGTGGAGAGGCCGACAGTGGCAAATGCCGAGATGGTCTCGAACATGATTTTGTCGAACGGCAGATCCTCGGTCACCATCAGCAGGAACATCGCCAGCATCAGCACCATGGTGCTGACGATGATGATGGCCAGCGAGCGGGTCACGATCTGGGGCGACAGGGTGCGGCCAAAAGCTGTGACATGGGGCCGTTTGGTCAGAAATGCTTTGGTCGCCAGCAGCACGACTGCGAAGGTGGTGACTTTGATACCACCACCGGTGGAGGTGGCACCGGCACCGATAAACATCAGCATCATCAGGAACAGCAGCGCCGCCGGGGTCATCAGCCCGATATCTATGGTATTGAAACCGGCGGTACGGGCGCTGGCAGACTGGAAGAAGGCAGCCAGCAGCTGGCCACCGACACCGGCCTTGCCGAGGGTGCCGGGGTTGTTGTGTTCCAGCAGCCAGAACATCAGGGTACCGGCCAGCAGCAGCGCCGGGGTCATCAGCAGCATCAACTTGCTGTGCAGCTTCAGCTTGCGCCAGCGGCGGTTGCGCACCAGATCGACGATGACGGTAAAGCCGATCCCCCCCAGGATCAGCAGACCGGCGATGGTCAGGCTGATGATGGGGTCGTCTCTATAGTCCATGAGATTGTTGGCAAACAGCGAAAACCCGGCGTTGTTGAAGGCCGATACTGCGTGGAAGAAGCTGACATAGAGGCCGTGCACCCACCCCATCTCGGGCACCCAGCGGATCGCCATGATGCCGGTACCGATCAGTTGGGCGATAAAGGCGAACAGCACGATACGTTTGACCAGTTGAATGATGTTGACCGAGCCCTCCTGTCCCAGCGCCTCCTTGGCCAGTACCTGCTGGCGCAGACCGACCCGCTTGCTGAAGATGGCGATCAGCAGCAGGGTCATGGTCATCTGGCCCAGACCGCCGATCTCCATCAGCATCAACAGAAAAATCTGCCCCTGCAGGGTGAAGGCGGTGCCTGTATCCACCACGCCAAGACCTGTCACGCTGATGGCCGAGGTGGCGGTAAACAGGGCGTTGACGAAGGTAACCTCGCCATTGTGGCTGGAGGGTTGCACCAGAAAGATGGTGCCAATCAGCAGAATGATCAGAAAGCTGCCGAGGATCAGCCGGGCTTCGCTCCAGCGAGAGTCCTGCTCCCGATGGAGGGCGAAGGCGTAGCTGCTGCGCCAGTTGATCATAGGGTTTCGAGCCAGTGGTCGATGGCGTGCTTGTTGCCCGCCAGGATCAGGATGTCGCCCAGTTGCAGCTCCATCTTGCCGGTCAGCACGTTGTGCAGCACGTCACCACGCTTGATGGCGAGCAGCTGGAAATCGCTCTGTTGCAGCAGATGGAAGTCGCCTAGTTCCCGGCCGTTCTGTTGCAGGCCAATCACGAACTCGGTCAGCACCATGTCGTGGCCCAGCTCCAGATAGTCGAACAGCCGGTTGTCCAGCATGCTCTGGGCGACCCGGCGGCCCATGTCCCACTCCGGGTTGATCACCTTGTCGGCGCCCACTTTCTGCAGGATCTTGGCGTGGAACTTGTCGCGCGCCTTGACCCACACCTTCTTCACGCCCGCCTCTTTCAAGACGAGGGTGGTGAGGATGCTGGTCTCCAGGTTGTCACCGATGGCAACGAAGACGATATCGAAATTGGCCAGTCCCAGTTCGGCCACGGTGGCCTCGTCGGTGGCGTCGGCCACGATGACGTGATTGCAGAGGGCGGCGATTTGCCGGGTCTTGCTCTCGTCGATATCGATGGCCAGTACTTCGGCATCTTGCCGTTGCAGCTCTTCGCACAGCGCGCTGCCAAACAGGCCCAGGCCGATGACGGCAAACTGGTTGTTCATGAGTTATTCCTCAGCAGTTGAAGTCGCCTACTCTAAACCACTGCTATTCCCCCGAAAAGGGCTCGGGTTTTTCGTCATGGGGTAACTTGAGGTAGACTGCGCCCTTGCACCAAGCCGGGATAGACCGATGAAACTGAATGCCAACGCCTCCTTGTTGAAGCTCAACACCCTTGCCCTCGATGCGTACTGCCTCTGGCTGGCCGAGGTGGAGCAGGTTGCCGATCTGGCGACCCTGCGTGCCGATCCGCAGCTCAACCAGCTGCCGCGCCTCAATCTGGGCGGCGGCAGCAACATGCTCTTCACCACCGATTTTCTCGGTCTGGTGGTGCTCAACCGGCTCAAGGGGATTACCGCTGAAGATGGTGGCGATCACTGGTTGCTCCATGTGGCGGCCGGTGAAGATTGGCATCAGCTGGTGCGCCATACCTTGCAACAGGGCTGGTTCGGGCTGGAGAATCTGGCGCTCATTCCCGGTACGGTCGGTGCAGCGCCGGTGCAGAACATCGGTGCGTATGGCGTTGAGCTGGCCGACTTCTGCGCCTATGTCGAGGCGTTCAACTGGCAGAGTGGCGAGATTGAACGGATCGCGGCGGCAGAGTGCCGTTTCGGTTATCGCGACAGCATCTTCAAGCACGAGTATCAGGATTCCCACCTGATCACCGCCGTCGGGCTCAAACTGCCCAAGGCGTGGCAGCCGGTGCTGGGCTATGGCCCGCTGGCAGCGCTCGGTGACACACCTTCTGCGCAGGCCATCTTCGATACCGTCTGTGCCACCCGCATGGCCAAACTGCCGGATCCCGCCGTGCTCGGCAATGCGGGCAGTTTCTTCAAAAATCCGGTGGTGCCTGCGGCGCTGGCGGAGTCGCTCAAGGAGCGCTATCCGCAGATGCCCTGCTATCCGGCTGGAGAAGGGCAGGCCAAGCTGGCGGCGGGCTGGCTCATCGATCAGTGCGGTTTGAAAGGTTTCGCCATTGGCCGTGCCACTGTTCATCAGGAGCAGGCGCTGGTGCTGGTCAATCTGGGGGGCGCCAGTGCCATGGAGCTGATCGCGCTGGCGGCTCATGTCCGCGACAGCGTGGAGCAGACGTTTGGCGTGGTGCTGGAGCACGAGGTGCGCTTTATGGGTGCGCATGGTGAAACCTGGCTCGACGAGGTGCTCTCATGACGTTGACTCCCATCAGACAGACCCTGATCACCCTGCTTAGCGACGGCCAGTTTCACTCCGGCGAACAGCTGGGTGAGCAGCTCGGCATCAGCCGGGCGGCGGTGAGCAAACACATGGCGGCGCTCAAGGAGCTGGGGTTGGATCTCTTTAGCCTGACCGGCAAGGGCTACCGGTTGGCGGTGCCGATGGCGCTCTATGATCAGGCTACCTTGCAGGCACTGGCCCCGATGGCACCGGTGCACTGTTTTCCGGTCATTGGCTCGACCAATCAACACCTGCTGGATCGGGTCAATGAGCTGCGCTCTGGCGAGAGCTGTCTGGCCGAGTGTCAGACAGCCGGGCGCGGTCGTCGTGGCAAACCCTGGATTTCGCCGTTTGGTTGCCAGCTGATCCTCAGCATGTACTGGCGACTCGAACAAGGCATGGCGGCGGCCATGGGGCTGAGTCTGGCGGTCGGCGTGGCAGTGGTTGAAGCGCTGGAGTCCCTTGGTTATCAGGGGGTCGAGCTCAAGTGGCCGAATGACCTCTACTATCAGGGCCGCAAGCTGGCGGGCATTCTGGTAGAGATGAGTGGTAGCGCCGGGGCCAGCTGTCATCTGGTGATCGGCATCGGTCTCAATCTGGCGATGCCTGCCCGCGAAGGTGAGAAGATCGATCAGGCCTGGGCCGAGTTGCGCCACATCAATCCCGAGCTAGTCGATCGCAATCAGTTGGCGGCCCGGATGATCGTCCATCTGCAGCGGGCGCTGCACACCTTTGAGCAACAGGGGTTGGCAAGCTTTGTCGATGAGTGGAATCGGCTCGATCACTTTGCCGGTCGCCCGGTGCGCCTGCTGATGGGAGATCAGGAGATCCGCGGCATCGCCCGTGGCATCGACGATCGCGGCGCCCTGCGACTGGAGACAGCTGAAGGGATCAAATTCTATCTCGGGGGCGAACTCTCCCTGCGCCGGGGCGACTGAGGGTCAGCAAGGCCGCTCATGATGCCAAACAAGAAGAGGGGGCCCGCGGGCCCCCTCTTCGTTATCCGGCAACTGCAGTCATCATTTACGCAGCTTGATCTGTTCGATGGCGTGCTCATGGCCCTTGGTCATGATCAGGTTGGCACGCTCACGCGTTGGCAGGATATTTTCTTGCAAATTCAGATAGTTGATATCTTGCCAGATGTTGTTGGCGATCTGGGTCGCCTCACTCTCCGCCAGCTTGGCGTAGTTATGGAAGTAGGAGTCGGGATCCGAGAAGGCGCCGCTGCGGAATTTCAGGAAGCGTTCGATATACCAGGTACGCAGCAGTTCGGCATCGGCATCCACATAGATGGAGAAGTCGACGAAGTCCGACACGAAGACCCGATGGGGCTCCTGAGGGTAGTCCATGCCGCTTTGCAGCACATTGAGCCCTTCCAGGATCAGGATGTCCGGCTGCTCCACCACCTTCTTCTCATCGGGAATGATGTCGTAGATAAGGTGGGAGTAAACCGGCGCTTCGACCTTCTCGTGACCGGCGCGGATATTGGCGACAAACTCCACCAGATGGCGGATGTCGTAGGATTCCGGGAACCCCTTGCGGCGCATCAGGCCGCGCTCTTCCAGTACCTTGTTGGGATAGAGGAAGCCGTCGGTGGTGACCAGCTCCACCCGCGGATGTTCCGGCCAGCGCTCCAGCAAGGCCTGCAGAATACGGGCCGTGGTACTTTTGCCCCCCGCCACGCTGCCGGCAATGCTGATGATATAAGTGCCCTTGCCGCGGGACTGGCCGAGGAACTGCTCCAGCACCCGGCTGCGACGCTGTTTGGCTTTGACATAGAGATTGAGCAGGCGGGAGAGAGGCAGATAGATCTCTTCCACTTCCCGCAATGACACCTTCTCGTTGATCCCGCGCAGGGTCTGCAGATCGTGTTCGGTCAGGGTCAGGGGGACCGAATCGCGCAATAACGCCCATTGTTCGCGGGTGAATTGCAGATAGGGGTTATGCTCTGTCGTCATGGTGTCATCACTGTTTCTTGGGCACGGCGACCATACACCAAGGGTGGGGGAGCGACAAGGGACGCAGCAGGATTGGCTGATTTCCAGCCGCTTTTTTGCAAACTTCCCAGCAATAAAGCGTATTTTGCCAGGTTCAATGGTTGCATCCCCCAAATCCTTACAATAAAATGCGCGACGCTTGGATGTCTGTCGTCTATTTGCCGTGCAAAAGCGATAAAAACAGTGGGTGCAAGCAGAATTACCGCTGTGACAATCTGGCATCTGGAGGGGTTCCCGAGCGGCCAAAGGGATCAGACTGTAAATCTGACGGCTCTGCCTTCGAAGGTTCGAATCCTTCTCCCTCCACCATATTTCTCTGCGGTTTGAGTTCTTTGGGTTAGAGAAATGCGGGCATCGTATAATGGCTATTACCTCAGCCTTCCAAGCTGATGATGCGGGTTCGATTCCCGCTGCCCGCTCCAAGATGCTGATATGGCTCAGGCGTTAGCAGAGCCGCACCCTAGGGTGAGTTCGGCAAGCGAACCAGCCATCAGTACCTCTCTCTTTCCCACCAGATTCAAATCCATCATATAAACTGTTCTGTGGTTAGCTTGCCACCGCGTACTCAGCGTTAGTTTAGAGGGACGATCATGTCTAAAGAAAAATTTGAGCGTAATAAACCGCACGTTAACGTGGGTACCATCGGCCACGTTGACCACGGTAAAACCACCCTGACTGCAGCTATCACCAACGTGCTGGCCAAGCACTTCGGTGGTAAAGCTTTCGCCTTCGACCAGATCGACAAGGCACCGGAAGAGCGTGAGCGTGGTATCACCATCAACACCTCCCACGTAGAATACGACACCGCTACCCGTCACTACGCACACGTAGACTGCCCGGGTCACGCCGACTACGTTAAAAACATGATCACCGGTGCTGCCCAGATGGACGGCGCGATCCTGGTGGTAGCAGCGACTGACGGCCCGATGCCGCAGACTCGTGAGCACATCCTGCTGGGTCGTCAGGTAGGCGTTCCGTACATCATCGTGTTCATGAACAAGTGTGACATGGTAGATGACGAAGAGCTGCTGGAACTGGTCGAGATGGAAGTTCGTGAACTGCTGTCCGAGTACGACTTCCCGGGTGATGACCTGCCGGTAGTCCGTGGTTCTGCACTGAAAGCGCTGGAAGGCGAAGCTCAGTGGGAAGAGAAGATCCTGGAACTGGCTGGCCACCTGGACAGCTACATTCCGGAGCCGGAGCGTGCGATTGACCAGCCGTTCCTGATGCCTATCGAAGACGTATTCTCTATCGCTGGCCGTGGTACTGTAGTTACCGGTCGTGTAGAGCGCGGTATCGTCAAAGTTGGTGAAGAAGTGGAAATCGTGGGTATCAAAGATACCACCAAGACCACCTGTACCGGCGTTGAAATGTTCCGCAAGCTGCTGGACGAAGGTCGTGCAGGCGAGAACATCGGTGCACTGCTGCGTGGCGTGAAGCGTGAAGACGTAGAGCGTGGTCAGGTACTGGCCAAGCCGGGCACCATCAAGCCGCACACCAAGTTTGAATCTGAAGTGTACGTGCTGTCCAAAGAAGAAGGTGGTCGTCATACCCCGTTCTTCAAAGGCTACCGTCCGCAGTTCTACTTCCGTACTACTGACGTGACCGGTACCATCGAACTGCCGGAAGGCGTAGAGATGGTAATGCCGGGTGACAACATCAAGATGGTTGTTACCCTGATTGCGCCGATCGCGATGGACGACGGCCTGCGTTTCGCTATCCGTGAAGGTGGCCGTACCGTAGGTGCTGGTGTTGTAGCTAAAGTTATCGCTTAATCTTTGGCTTACATAAATAAAGCAAAGCCCCTATAATAGGGGCTTTCTTATGCAGGGGCGTAGTTCGAATTGGTAGAACAGCGGTCTCCAAAACCGATGGTTGCGGGTTCGAGTCCTGCCGCCCCTGCCATATACCTCGTCTCGTACGGGGCTTTTGTGTCTTTGGTTACGTCAGATACAGGTGGGTTGTATGAGTGTTAGTTCTGAGAGCCAGGGCGGAAGCAAGGATACCCTGCTTTGGGGCCTGGTTTTCATTATCCTGGCGGCCGCTGTAGTGGGTAATTACCTGCTCAACGATGTTGTCGCTGCCGTCCGCGCCCTGGGTGTGGTCGTTGTCATTGCTGCTGCTGGTGCAGTAGCCCTGCAAACCACCAAGGGAAAGGCAACACTGGCATTCGCCCGTGAGTCTCGCCTGGAAGTCCGCAAGGTCGTATGGCCGACCCGTCAGGAAGCCATTCAGACAACCCTGATTGTGCTGGCGGTGACCGCCGTGATGGGGCTGCTGCTGTTCGTTCTGGACGGTGCCTTGGTCTGGTTGGTCAACCTGATTACCGGTGTGTAAGGATAAGCCATGACTGAACAACGTGAACAACGTATGAGATGGTATGTCGTGCAGGCTTTTTCCGGCTATGAAGGCCGTGTAGCCAAGTCCCTGCGCGAGCATATCAAGATGCATGGCATGGAAGACATGTTCGGTGAAGTACTGGTCCCGACCGAAGAAGTGGTCGAGATGCGTGCTGGCCAGAAGCGCAAGAGTGAGCGCAAGTTTTTCCCGGGTTATGTCCTGGTCCAGATGATCATGGATGAAACCACATGGCACCTGGTGCGTAACGTACCGCGTGTCATGGGCTTCATCGGCGGTACTTCCGACCGTCCGGCACCGATCTCTGACAAAGAGGCCGATGCCATCCTGAACCGTCTGCAGGATGCCCACGACAAGCCGCGTCCGAAAACCCTGTTTGAACCGGGTGAAATGGTGCGGGTTGCTGATGGTCCGTTTGCCGACTTCAACGGTACCGTTGAAGAGGTCGATTATGAGAAGAGCCGCGTGAAGGTCTCTGTACTGATCTTCGGTCGTTCTACTCCTGTTGAACTGGATTTTGGTCAGGTCGAGAAGGGCTGATTGAATTCTGTACGTTTAACGGTTGTCAGGGGCAGCGAATATCTCTATAATTCTCTGCCCCTTTATTAGTTGGGGAGCCGTTTGCAGGAGCAAGTCTCCGAGGCGCTAGAACCCATTTTTGAGGTATTTTCCTAATGGCTAAGAAAGTCACAGCTTATATCAAGCTGCAGGTTGCTGCTGGTGCAGCCAACCCGTCTCCTCCCGTTGGTCCTGCACTGGGTCAACACGGTGTTAACATCATGGAATTCTGTAAGGCGTTCAACGCTCGTACAGAGAAGCTGGAAAAAGGTTCACCGACTCCGGTCGTGATCACCGTTTACAGCGACCGTTCCTTCACCTTCGAAACCAAGACTCCGCCTGCTTCCTTCCTGCTGAAGAAAGCTGCTGGCATCAAGTCTGGTTCTTCCAAGCCGAACAAAGACAAGGTTGGTAAGGTGACCGTTGCCCAGCTGCAAGAAATCGCCAAGACCAAAGAGCCGGATATGACTGGTGCCGATCTGGATGCAAAAGTACGTTGCATCGCAGGCTCCGCTCGTTCCATGGGTCTGGTAGTGGAGGATTAAGACAATGGCTAAACTTTCCAAGCGTATGCGCGTTATTCGCGAAAAAGTTGACGGTACCAAAGAGTACTCCATCAACGAAGCCATTGCCCTGCTGAAAGAACTGGCTACCGCCAAGTTCGTTGAAAGCGTTGACGTTGCTGTCAACCTGGGTATCGACGCTCGTAAATCTGACCAGAACGTACGTGGTGCTACTGTACTGCCGCACGGTACCGGTCGTGACGTTCGCGTTGCCGTATTTACCCAAGGTGCCAACGCCGAAGCAGCTAAAGCTGCCGGTGCTGACCTGGTAGGTATGGATGACCTGGCCGATCTGGTCAAGAAAGGCGAGATGAACTTCGACGTAGTTATCGCATCCCCGGATGCCATGCGCGTTGTTGGTCAACTGGGTCAAATCTTGGGCCCACGCGGCCTGATGCCTAACCCGAAAGTTGGTACTGTAACCCCGAACGTTGCCGAAGCCGTCAAGAACGCCAAGGCTGGTCAGGTTCGTTACCGTAACGACAAGAATGGTATCATCCATACCACTCTGGGTAAGGTTTCTTTCAACGAAGTTCAGCTGAAAGAAAACTTGGAAGCTCTGCTGGTTGCCCTGAAAAAAGGCAAGCCCTCTTCCGCCAAAGGTCAATTCATCAAGAAAGTCAGCATCTCCACCACCATGGGTGCCGGTGTTGCCGTAGACCAAGCTTCTCTGGAAGCTCAGGCCTAATTGATGGGTTTTACAAGGCGCAAAATTTAATCTATAATTTTGCGCCTTGATTGGTTGGGGGTTTCGACCTCCGTCCAAGACCGCAGGAGGCTGCAAAGCCTTAATGTTTCCTGCGTAGACGGTGCCGGAAACCCAGCGAGAAAGATTCTTTCTCTTCTGGAATCCTGCTACCGCATCGTTCCCCTCTGTTGTAAAGGTAGGGGGGATGTGTCAGTACTGGGTCATTTGACCCGGATTCAATCCAGGAGTTAAGCCAATGGCATTGGGACTCGAAGACAAAAAGGCAATTGTTGCTGAAGTCAACGAAGCTGCCAAAGGCGCTCTTTCTGCAGTTGTTGCCGATTCTCGCGGTGTCACTGTAGACAAGATGACCGTCCTGCGTAAAACCGCTCGTGAAGCCGGTGTGTACATGCGCGTTGTGCGTAACACCCTGCTGCGTCGCGCGGTAGAAGGTACCGAATACGAGTGCCTGAACGACGCATTTACCGGTCCTACCTTGATTGCTTTCTCTAACGAACACCCGGGCGCTGCTGCTCGTCTGTTCAAAGAGTTTGCCAAAGCGAACCAAAAGTTCGAAATCAAGGCTGGCGCTTTTAACGGTGAGTTTATCGCCGCAGCACAAATTGATCGTCTGGCCACGCTGCCGACTTACGAAGAAGCAATTGCGAAGTTGATGGCGACTATGAAAGAAGCCTCTGCTGGCAAGCTGGTTCGTACTATCGCTGCTGTTCGCGACCAGAAACAAGCTGCTGCTTGATTCTCGCCTATTTAGGCTGTTTGAGTTTATTCAACATCAGGAATTTTTGTCATGTCTATCACTAAAGACCAAATCATCGAAGCCGTTGCTTCCATGTCCGTAATGGAAGTTGTTGAGCTGATCGAAGCTATGGAAGAGAAGTTCGGTGTTTCTGCCGCTGTTGCTGTTGCTGCCGGTCCGGCCGCTGAAGCAGTAGAAGAGAAGACCGAGTTCGACGTAGTTCTGACTGCTGCCGGTGCCAACAAAGTTGCCGTCATCAAAGCCGTTCGTGGCGCTACCGGTCTGGGCCTGAAAGAAGCCAAAGATCTGGTAGAAGCTGCTCCGGCTAACCTGAAAGAAGCCGTCTCCAAAGACGAAGCTGAAGCTCTGAAGAAAGAGCTGGAAGCTGCCGGTGCTTCTGTTGAGATCAAATAATCTGCATTTATGTAGATTAGCCTGATAAAACAGGCTAGGGCTGGTGAATTTTTGTTCACCAGCCTTTTTGCGCTGTAGACTGAGAGCATTTCACACCGTTTACGACTCTCGGTGCACCAGCAATCCGGACTGTCTTCTTTCGTCCGGGCCAACACAAAACGGTGTTGAGACAGAGCTGTCCCGCGGGACAGAGTGGGTCACTTATCAGCGAGCTGAGGAACCCTATGGTTTACTCTTATACCGAAAAAAAACGCATTCGTAAGGACTTCGGTAAGCGAGACCAGGTACTGGACACGCCTTATCTGTTGTCCATTCAGCTGGACTCCTTCAAGCAGTTCATCGAGGCTGACCCGGAAGGTGAATATGGCCTAGAGGCCGCTTTCCGTAGCGTTTTCCCGATCACCAGTTACTCCGGTAGTGCTGAGCTTCAGTATGTCAGCTATCGCCTGGGTGAGCCGGTATTTGACGTAAAAGAATGCCAGATCCGTGGAGTGACCTACTCCGCGCCGCTGCGTGTCAAGCTTCGTATGGTTCTGTACGACCGTGAAGCAGCTGCCGGCACCGTCAAAGACATCAAGGAACAAGAAGTATACATGGGCGAAATTCCGCTCATGACCGAGAACGGTACCTTTGTTATCAATGGTACCGAGCGGGTTATCGTTTCCCAGCTGCACCGCAGCCCGGGCGTCTTCTTCGACCACGATAAAGGCAAAACACATTCATCCGGTAAGGTGTTGTATAACGCCCGCGTTATCCCCTACCGTGGCTCCTGGCTGGACTTCGAGTTCGATGCGAAAGACAACCTGTTTGTCCGTATCGACCGTCGTCGCAAACTGCCGGCATCCATCATTCTGCGCGCCCTGGACTTCACTTCCGAAGAGATCCTGGCCACCTTCTTCGAAACCATCGGTTTCGAGGTCAAAGATGGCAAGTTGATGATGGATCTGGTGCCGGAGCGCCTGCGTGGCGAAACTGCGACCTTCGACATCGTGGCCAATGGTGCCGTGGTTGTTGAAACCGGTCGTCGTGTGACTGCCCGTCACATCCGTCAGCTGGAAAAAGATGCCGTTACCCAGATTGAGGTACCGGTTGAGTACGTTGTTGGCAAAGTTGCTGCCAAGGACTACGCACATCCGCAAACTGGCGAACTGGTAGTGGCAGCCAACCAGGCTCTGAGTCTGGAAGCGATTGCCAACCTGTCCCAGGCCGGCTTCAAGCATTTCGAGGTTCTGTTCACCAACGAACTGGACCACGGTGCCTACATGTCCGAGACCCTGCGCGTCGATTCCAGCACCAACCGTCTGGAAGCGCTGGTAGAAATCTACCGCATGATGCGTCCGGGCGAGCCGCCGACACGTGAAGCAGCAGAGCAGCTGTTCGAAAACCTGTTCTTCTCTGCCGAACGTTACGACCTGTCTACCGTAGGTCGGATGAAGTTCAACCGCCGTCTGGGTCGTGAAGACGAGACTGGCGCTGGCGTACTGACCAAAGACGACATCGTCGATGTGATGAAGCGCCTGATCGACATCCGTAACGGTAACGACGAAGTGGACGATATCGACCACCTGGGTAACCGTCGTATCCGTTCTGTCGGTGAAATGGCTGAAAACCAGTTCCGCGTCGGTCTGGTGCGTGTCGAGCGTGCGGTCAAGGAGCGTCTCTCCCTGGGCGACCTGGACACCCTGATGCCGCAGGATCTGATCAACGCCAAGCCGATCTCCGCCGCAGTCAAAGAGTTCTTTGGTTCCAGCCAGCTGTCCCAGTTTATGGACCAGAACAACCCGCTCTCCGAAGTGACCCACAAGCGCCGTATCTCTGCGCTGGGCCCGGGCGGTTTGACTCGTGAGCGTGCCGGCTTTGAAGTCCGAGACGTACACCCGACCCACTACGGTCGTCTGTGCCCGATCGAGACTCCTGAAGGTCCGAACATCGGTCTGATCAACTCCCTGTCCGTGTACTCTCGTACCAACGAGTACGGTTTCCTCGAGACCCCGTACCGCAAGGTCATTGACGGTGTGATCACCGACGAAGTGGACTACCTGTCTGCTATTGAAGAAGGCAAGTACGTGATCGCACAGGCTAACGCCGCGACCACCGAAGATGGCCGTCTGAAAGATGAATTGATCCCGTGCCGTCACAAAGGTGAATCCACCTTTATGAACGCCGACCAGATCCAGTATATGGACGTGAGCCCGCAGCAGATCGTATCTGTGGCAGCGGCCCTGATCCCGTTCCTGGAACACGATGACGCGAACCGCGCATTGATGGGTTCAAACATGCAACGTCAGGCTGTACCGACCCTGCGCGCTGACAAGCCGCTGGTAGGTACCGGTATGGAACGCGCTGTGGCCGTTGACTCCGGTGTAACCGTAGTGGCCAAGCGTGGCGGCATGATCGACTACGTCGATGCCTCCCGTATCGTTATCAAGGTAAATGAAGATGAGCTGATGCCAGGCGAAGCCGGTATCGACATCTACAACCTGACTAAATACACCCGTTCCAACCAGAACACCTGTATCAACCAGCGTCCTTGTGTGATGTTGGGTGAGCCGGTCATGGCTGGCGACGTACTGGCTGACGGCCCGTCCACCGATCTGGGTGAACTGGCTCTGGGTCAGAACATGCGCGTCGCGTTCATGCCGTGGAACGGTTACAACTTCGAAGACTCGATCCTGGTGAACGAGCGTGTTGTTCAGGAAGATCGCCTGACCACCATCCATATCCAGGAACTGGCCTGTATCTCCCGTGACACCAAGCTGGGTCCGGAAGAGATCACTGCTGACATCCCGAACGTGGGTGAAGCCGCTCTGTCCAAGCTGGACGAGTCCGGTATCGTCTACGTGGGTGCCGAAGTGAAGGGCGGCGACATTCTGGTCGGTAAGGTAACGCCGAAAGGTGAAACCCAGCTGACTCCGGAAGAGAAGCTGCTGCGCGCCATCTTCGGTGAGAAGGCGTCCGACGTGAAGGACTCTTCCCTGCGTGTACCGAACGGTGTGTACGGTACCGTGGTTGACGTGCAAGTCTTTACCCGCGATGGCGTGGAAAAAGACAAGCGCGCCAAAGAAATCGAAGAGATGCAGCTGAAGGAAGCGAAGAAGGACTTGACCGAAGAGTTCAAGATCCTGGAGGACGGCATTTTCGGCCGCTCTCGCAACCTACTGCTGGCCGCCGGTTACAGCGAAGATCGTCTGAACAAGCTGGAGCGTTCCAAGTGGTTTGAACTGGCCATCGAAGATGAAGCCAAGCAGACCGAACTGGAGCAGATCGCTGAACAGCACGTTGAGCTGAAAGCCGAGTTCGACAAGAAGTTCGAGAACAAGCGTCGCAAGATTATCCAGGGTGATGATCTGGCGCCGGGCGTACTGAAAATCGTCAAGGTTTATCTGGCAGTCAAGCGTCGCATCCAGCCGGGTGACAAGATGGCGGGCCGTCACGGTAACAAGGGTGTTATCTCCAAGATCTGTCCGGTCGAGGATATGCCTCATGACGAGTTCGGCCGTCCGGTCGACATCGTACTGAACCCGTTGGGCGTACCGTCTCGTATGAACATCGGTCAGATCCTCGAAGTGCACCTGGGCCTCGCGGCCAAGGGTATCGGCGAGAAGATCGATCGCATGGTCAAAGAGCAGCGCGAGCTGCACGAGATGCGCAACTTCCTGCAACAGGTCTATGACCTGGGCGAGAAGGACACCCAGCAAGTGAACATCGCCGAACTGTCTGACGACGACGTACGTACCCTGGTGGGTAACCTGCGTAAGGGTTTGCCGGTTGCTACTCCGGTCTTTGATGGTGCCAAAGAGCGCGAAATCAAAGCCCTGCTGAAGCTGGCCGATCTGCCGGAGTCCGGTCAGATTGATCTGTTCGATGGCCGTACCGGTAACCGCTTCGAGCGTAAAGTAACCGTTGGTTACATGTACATGCTCAAGCTGAACCACCTGGTCGACGACAAGATGCACGCGCGTTCTACCGGTTCTTACAGCTTGGTTACCCAGCAGCCGCTGGGTGGTAAGGCTCAGTTCGGTGGTCAGCGTTTCGGTGAGATGGAAGTGTGGGCCCTGGAGGCTTACGGTGCGGCATATACCCTGCAGGAAATGCTGACCGTCAAGTCTGACGATGTGAATGGCCGTACCAAGATGTATAAGAACATCGTGGATGGCGACCACCGTATGGAGCCGGGCATGCCCGAATCCTTCAACGTATTGCTGAAGGAAATCCGCTCTCTGGGTATCAACATCGAGCTGGACGAAGAGTAAGAGCTCGCTCTTATTGTTCGAGAATTGACGTGGGCGCCCCGCTGTTTTGGCAGCCGGGGCGCCGAGGTTAGACTCCTGACAGGGGAAACACGTGAAAGACTTACTCAAGTTTTTGAAGGCTCAGACCAAGACCGAAGAGTTTGACAGTATCAAGATCGGTCTGGCCTCTCCTGACATGATCCGCTCCTGGTCATTCGGTGAGGTCAAAAAGCCTGAGACCATCAACTACCGGACTTTCAAGCCGGAGCGTGATGGTCTGTTCTGTGCCCGTATCTTCGGACCGGTGAAGGACTACGAGTGTCTGTGCGGCAAGTACAAGCGCCTGAAACACCGTGGTGTGATCTGTGAGAAGTGCGGCGTTGAAGTGACCCAGACCAAGGTCCGTCGTGAGCGTATGGGCCACATCGAGCTGGCCAGCCCGACTGCCCACATCTGGTTCCTGAAGTCCCTGCCGTCCCGTATCGGTCTGCTGCTGGACATGACCCTGCGCGACATCGAGCGTGTGCTCTACTTCGAATCTTTCGTGGTAATCGAACCGGGCATGACCAACCTCGAACGTAGCCAGATGCTCTCTGAAGAGCAGTACCTAGACGCGCTGGAAGAGTGGGGCGACGAATTTGACGCCAAGATGGGTGCCGAAGCAATCCTGGCATTGCTGCGCGCTATCGATCTGGAAGGTGAAGTCAAAACCATGCGTGAGGAGCTGGATCAAACCAACTCCGAGACCAAGCGCAAGAAGACCACCAAGCGCCTGAAGCTGATGGAAGCGTTCCTGCAGTCCGGCAACAAGCCGGAGTGGATGATCATGACAGTGCTGCCTGTGCTGCCGCCGGACCTGCGTCCGCTGGTACCGCTGGACGGCGGCCGTTTCGCGACTTCCGATCTGAACGATCTGTACCGTCGCGTGATCAACCGTAACAACCGCTTGAAGCGTCTGCTGGATCTGGCTGCTCCGGACATCATCGTGCGCAACGAAAAGCGTATGCTGCAAGAGTCCGTCGATGCGCTGCTGGATAACGGCCGTCGCGGTCGTGCCATCACCGGTTCCAACAAGCGCCCGCTGAAATCCCTGGCCGATATGATCAAGGGTAAGCAGGGTCGTTTCCGTCAGAACCTGCTCGGTAAGCGTGTCGACTACTCCGGTCGTTCCGTGATCACCGTAGGCCCGACTCTGCGTCTGCATCAGTGCGGTCTGCCGAAGAAGATGGCGCTGGAACTGTTCAAGCCGTTCATCTATGGCAAGCTGGAAACCCGCGGTCTGGCGACCACTATCAAGGCCGCCAAGAAGATGGTGGAGCGCGAAGAAGCTGTCGTTTGGGATATCCTGGACGAAGTGATCCGCGAACATCCGGTTCTGCTGAACCGTGCACCGACTCTGCACCGTCTGGGTATCCAGGCATTCGAACCGACTCTGGTCGAAGGCAAGGCAATCCAGCTGCACCCGCTCGTTTGTGCTGCGTATAACGCGGACTTCGATGGTGACCAGATGGCGGTTCACGTACCGCTGACCTTGGAAGCCCAGCTGGAAGCGCGTGCGCTGATGATGTCTACCAACAACATCCTGTCGCCAGCCTCCGGTGAGCCGATCATCGTTCCTTCTCAGGACGTGGTCTTGGGTCTGTACTACATGACCCGCGCCCGCATCAATGCGAAGGGTGAAGGTATGGTGCTGTCCGGCCCGAAAGAGGCCGAGAAAGTGTACCGTGCTGGTCTGGCCGACCTGCATGCTCGCGTCAAGTGCCGCATCACCGAGTACGTGAAGAACGAAGCCGGTGAGCTGGTTGCCAAGACCGAGATGAAGAACACCACCGTTGGTCGTGCGATCCTGAGCCTGATCCTGCCGAAAGGTATGGAATACGCCCTGATCGACGAGCCGAAGGTGCTGACTGCTGCCGAGCAGGCCGATCTGGAAGCCAATCCGCAGAACTGGATCAAATGCGTATCCAACAAGGCGCTGGGCAAAAAGCTCATCTCCCGTCTGCTGAACACCTGCTATCGCAAGCAGGGGCTGAAGGACACCGTTATCTTCGCTGACCAGCTGATGTATACCGGTTTCCACTACGCGGCGCTGTCCGGTGCTTCCGTTGGTATCGATGACATGGTCATCCCGGATGCCAAGAAAGAGATCATCGCAGCAGCCGAAGCCGAAGTTGCCGAGATCCAGGACCAGTTCCTGTCCGGTCTGGTAACTGCGGGCGAACGTTACAACAAGGTTATCGATATCTGGGCCAGCGCCAACGAGCGCGTCTCCAAGGCCATGATGGAGAACTTGTCCAAAGAGCGTAACGTCAACTCGCTGGGTGAAGAAGAAGAGCAGGCCTCGTTCAACAGCATCTTTATGATGGCTGACTCTGGTGCGCGTGGTTCCGCCGCTCAGATCCGTCAGCTGGCCGGTATGCGTGGCCTGATGGCCAAGCCGGATGGCTCCATCATCGAGACTCCGATCATCGCGAACTTCCGCGAAGGTCTGAACGTACTGCAGTACTTTATCTCTACCCACGGTGCTCGTAAGGGTCTGGCGGATACTGCACTGAAGACTGCGAACTCCGGTTACCTGACTCGTCGTCTGGTAGACGTGGCGCAAGACATGGTGATCACCGAGGACGATTGCGGCACTACCGACGGTCTGTGGATGACTCCGCTGATCGAGGGTGGCGACGTGGTCGAGCCGCTGCGTGAACGCGTGCTGGGTCGTGTGGTGGCAGAAGATGTCATCAAGCCGGGTACCGAGGACGAGATCCTGGTTGCTCGCAACACCCTGCTCGACGAGCAGCTGTGTGACCTGCTGGAACGCAACTCCGTTGACCGTGTGAAGGTGCGTTCTGCCATCACCTGTGAAACCGACTTCGGTAACTGTGCTCACTGCTATGGCCGTGATCTGGCCCGTGGTCACCTGGTTAACAAGGGTGAGGCTGTCGGTGTTATCGCCGCCCAGTCCATCGGTGAACCGGGTACCCAGCTGACGATGCGTACTTTCCACATCGGTGGTGCTGCATCTCGCGCCGCTGCTGAAAGCAGCATCCAGGTCAAGAACACAGGTACCATCAAGCTGCAGAACGCCAAGTTCGTTCATAACAGCGATGACAAACTGGTTATCACCTCACGTTCTACCGAACTGACCATCATGGACGACATGGGCCGTACCAAGGAAAGCCACAAGCTGCCTTACGGTTCTGTGCTGGAAGTGAAGGACGGCCAGGCCGTGAGCGCTGGTGAGACTGTTGCCAACTGGGATCCGCACACCCACCCGATCATCACCGAAGTGGCAGGTCGCCTGCAGTTCGAACACATGATCGATGGCGTGACCATCACTCGTCAGACCGACGAGCTGACCGGTCTCTCTTCTATCGTTGTTCTGGACGTCAACGAGCGTCCGAGCGCCGGTAAAGAGATGCGTCCGACCGTTAAACTGGTCGACATGAACGGCAAAGACGTGATGATCCCGGGTACCGATGTCGCCGCCCAGTACTTCCTGCCGGGCAAGGCGATCGTGAACCTGGAAGATGGTGCCAACGTGGGCGTGGGTGACGCGGTAGCGCGTATCCCGCAAGAGTCCGGCGGTACCAAGGACATCACCGGTGGTCTGCCGCGCGTTGCGGATCTGTTCGAAGCACGTCAACCGAAGGAACCGGCAATTCTGGCCGAGATCTCCGGTACCATCTCCTTCGGGAAAGAGACCAAGGGCAAACGCCGTCTGGTCATTACCCCGACCGATGGTGGCAACGTC
Organism: Aeromonas sp. 600527; assembly: GCF_049175415.1. Classification (NCBI taxonomy): domain Bacteria; kingdom Pseudomonadati; phylum Pseudomonadota; class Gammaproteobacteria; order Aeromonadales; family Aeromonadaceae; genus Aeromonas; species Aeromonas sp. 600527. Next base: position 174,136 of record NZ_JAAKVA010000008.1, read on the forward strand.
TACGAAGAGATGATTCCGAAGTGGCGTAACCTGAACGTGTTCGAAGGTGAAAAAGTTGAGAAGGGTGAAGTGCTGGCAGACGGTCCTGAGTCTGCTCACGACATCCTGCGTCTGCGCGGTATCAGCCCGGTCGCCAACTACATCGCCAACGAAGTGCAGGACGTATACCGTCTGCAAGGCGTTAAGATCAACGACAAGCACATCGAAGTCATCGTTCGTCAGATGCTGCGCAAGTGCGAGATCCTGAGCGCTGGCGATACCGATCTGATCGAGGGCGAACAGGTTGAAGTGGCTCGCGTGAAGATTGCCAACCGTAAGCTGGTTGCCGAGGGCAAGACCCCTGCGACCTACCGTCATGTACTGATGGGTATTACCAAGGCATCTCTGAGCACCGAGTCCTTCATCTCTGCGGCTTCCTTCCAGGAAACCACTCGCGTTCTGACCGAAGCCGCCGTAGGTGGCAAGCGTGATGAACTGCGTGGTCTGAAAGAGAACGTCATCGTGGGTCGTCTGATCCCGGCTGGTACCGGCTTTGCCTACCACCATAGCCGGATCAACCAGCGTGCCGCCGCAGCTCGTGCTGTTGGTACCCCGCAGGTGACCGCTGATGAAGCGGAGCAGAACCTGGCGGATCTGCTGAACGCAGCCGGTAGCTTCGACGAAGAGTAACTCGTCATCCGTGATTAAAAAGGGCTCCTTCAAGGAGCCCTTTTTGTTGGCCAATTCCTCGGCAAAGGTAGACGCAGCGCGGGTTTCAGGATGATCCAGAGCAAAGTTGTAGAGTAAAAAATCAAAAAAAGTTGACTTTACTCCCCTGCAATTTAAAACTCGGGAAAGTTGAATGGTTATTACAGGGGTAGAACATGACTGTCGGTATCGAGGAAGCCATGCTTCCCGAAGAACAGCTGATCAGCCGCACTTTTACAGATGAAGACAGGGAATTGTTGCGCTCATACGATGGGCTCATCGATGGCTTGGCCGAGCTGTTCGGCAAGCATTGTGAAGTGGTACTCCACTCCCTGGAAAATCTGCACGAGTCGGTGATCAAGATCGCCAACGGCTTCAATACCGGACGCACCCTCGGGGCGCCCATCACCGATCTCGCCCTGCGCATGCTCAAGGACATCGAGAGCACCGGCCAGGATTACACCCAGAGCTATTTCGCTCGCAGCCGTACCGGCGCGCTGATGAAGTCGAGCACCATCGCCATTCGCAACAGCGAGCGGCAAGTAGTGGGGCTTATCTGCATCAACCTGCACATCAATGCGCCTTTCCACGAGTTCGTGGCCGAATTTTTCCCGACGCCCCAGCAGGCGGCGCGTCAGTCACCAGAGACCTTCGCCAATAGCGTGGAAGAGTTGGTTGCCCAGACGGTGGATAACACCATCGACGAGATCAACCGCGATCCCACCGTGGCCAACAATGCCAAGAATCGCTTCATCGTGACCCAGCTGTTCGAGAAGGGCATTTTCGATATCAAGGATTCGATCAATCTGGTGGCGGACAAACTCAATATTTCAAAACATACCGTTTATCTTTACATCCGACAGCGCAAGCAGGGTGAAGACGAGAACGAGTAACTCATTCCAGAAGGGGATAGATGAATGGCTAAAGAAGTGATTGCAACCGACAAGGCGCCTGCCGCGATTGGTCCGTATGTTCAGGCTACCAAGGTTGGCGAGATGATCTTCACCTCCGGGCAGATCCCGCTCGATCCTGCCACCATGGAAATCGTGGCTGGCGGCATTGAAGAGCAGGCCGAGCGGGTGATGAAGAATCTGGTTGCCGTGTTGCACGCTGCGGGTGCCGATGCCAGCAAAGTGGTCAAAACCACCTGCTTCCTGAGCGACATGAACAACTTCGTTGCCTTCAACCAGGTCTATGCCCGCTACTTTGGCGATGCGGCGCCAGCCCGCTCCTGCGTGGAGGTGGCTCGTCTGCCGAAAGATGTGCTGGTCGAGGTCGAGGCGATTGCCCATCTCTGATCAACAGATCGAATCAAGCCCCTCCTGGCAGGGGCTTTTTTGTTTTTGGCGTAAAATGGACCGGGTCAGCACAGGAGTCCTGCTATGAGTCTGAGTTTTGCCATTCTGGTCACGGGGCCTGCCTATGGCACCCAATCGGCCAGCACAGCCTATCGTTTTGCCCGCGCCCTGTTGGCGCAGGGGCATACCTTGTCCCACCTGTTCTTCTATCAGGATGGGGTCTGCAACGCCAACGGTTTGCATCTGCCAGCATCCGATGAGACTGACCTGGTGCGTCTGTGGCGAGAGCTGGCAGAAGAGCAGGGGATCCGTATCGACGTCTGCGTCGCTGCCGCCATGCGGCGCGGTGTGCTCGATGAGCGGGAGGCCAAGGGGGCAGGGCAGGCACACTTCAATCTACAAGCGCCATTTTGCCTGAGCGGTCTGGGCCAGTTGGCCGAGGCGGCGCTCACCGCCGATCGATTGGTTCAGTTCTAGGGGGAGTCATGAGCAAGAAAATCGCCTTTATCTGCAGTCGTGGCCCCCATGGCCATGCTGCCGGCCGGGAAGGACTGGATGCCTTGTTGGCCACCTCGGCCATGACCGATGAGCTGGCCCTCTTCCTGATTGGGGACGGCGTGCTGCAACTGCTTAAAGAACAGCTGCCACAGACTATCTTGCAGCGCCACTATGCGCCAACCTTCAAGATGCTCGAACTCTATGACATCGAGGAGGTGTACGTCTGTGCCTACTCGCTGGCCGAGCGCGGCGTGACAGTGGATGATCTGCTGATCCCCGTCGAGAGTCTGCCGCGCCAGGAAATGGCTCGGCGCTGGGCCCAATGTTCGACTCACATCAGCTTTTGAGGTCTCCATGTTGCATCTGATATTGAACTCTCCCTTTCAGAGTCAGGCTCTGGCAGAGGCGCTCTCATACCTTCAGCCCGAGGATGAGCTGGTACTGATGCAGGATGCCGTGATTGCGGCATCGGCTCCCCAGTGGAGTGCGCGGCTGGCGGGTATCCCGCTTTATGTGATGCAGGAAGATCTGCAAGCTCGCGGTTTGCATCATCGGGTGGGTAATGTGCTCGATATGGCGGGTCTGGTGACACTGATTGAGCAAAAAGGCTCTCCTCGTACTTGGGCTGGCTGATAAACACATTTTCAAGATAATTCAATGTGATGCCGTGAAATAAACCGGATCCGAATTGCCCTTTTGTGACGCAAATTGTATAAATCTTGACTCCCCTGACAACAGGGCATAAAATTTCGCGTCCCCGTATCTGCGGGGAGGATTTTCCACACGTTTATGAAGTCATTATCAGGAGCCTTTTGATGGCAACTATTAACCAGTTGGTTCGCAAGCCACGCATCAAGCTCGTTGTGAAAAGCAACGTGCCGGCGCTGGAAGCGTGCCCTCAGAAGCGTGGCGTATGCACTCGTGTATATACCACCACCCCGAAGAAGCCTAACTCTGCACTGCGTAAAGTGTGCCGTGTACGTCTGACCAACGGCTTCGAAGTCACCTCCTACATCGGTGGTGAAGGTCACAACCTGCAAGAGCACTCTGTTGTTCTGATCCGTGGCGGTCGTGTAAAAGACTTGCCAGGTGTTCGTTATCACACCGTTCGTGGTGCGTTGGACTGTGCCGGTGTTAAAGACCGTAAGCAGGCTCGCTCCAAGTATGGCGTGAAGCGTCCTAAAGCTTAATGGTTCTCCGTTAAGTAAGGCCAAACGTTAATTCGTTTCTAGTTAGATAGCTTTCTAGTTTTGGGTAATCCCTGAAGTTACGGAGAATTTGAAATGCCAAGACGTCGTGTTGTTGGTCAGCGTAAAATCCTGCCAGATCCCAAGTTCGGATCAGAGCTGCTGGCTAAATTTGTCAACGTAGTAATGGTTGACGGTAAGAAATCTGTTGCAGAAGCCATTGTTTATGGCGCCCTAGACATCATTGCCACCAAATCTGGCAAAGAGCACCTGGCCGTATTCGAAGAAGCTCTGGATAACATTCGTCCGGCGGTCGAGGTTAAATCTCGTCGCGTCGGTGGTGCAACCTATCAGGTTCCGGTAGAAGTTCGTCCGGTACGTCGCAATGCTCTGGCAATGCGCTGGTTGGTTGATGCCGCTCGTAAACGTGGTGAAAAATCAATGGCTCAGCGTTTGGCTGGCGAGCTGCTGGATGCCGCTGACAATAAGGGTTCGTCTGTCAAGAAACGTGAAGACGTTCACCGTATGGCTGAAGCGAACAAAGCCTTCGCTCACTTCCGCTGGTAATCCGCTTGCGCAGGGTCTTTTGGCTCTGCGCACCTTTAATTATCTAGGGACAAGCGCCTTAGTAAGAGGATGACAATGGCTCGTACAACCCCCATTGAGCGTTATCGTAACATCGGTATCTCCGCTCACATTGACGCCGGTAAGACTACTACTACCGAGCGCGTACTGTTTTACACCGGTGTAAGTCACAAGATCGGTGAAGTTCACGATGGCGCTGCCACCATGGACTGGATGGAACAGGAACAAGAGCGTGGTATCACCATCACCTCCGCCGCGACCACCGCTTTCTGGTCCGGTATGGGTAAACAGTTCCAACCGCACCGTATCAACATCATCGATACCCCGGGCCACGTTGACTTTACTATCGAAGTAGAGCGTTCAATGCGTGTTCTGGACGGTGCCGTGATGGTGTACTGTGCCGTAGGTGGCGTACAGCCACAGTCTGAAACCGTATGGCGTCAGGCTAACAAGTACAAGGTTCCCCGTATCGCGTTCGTCAACAAGATGGACCGTACCGGTGCCAACTTCCTGCGTTGTGTTGAGCACATCAAGACCCGTCTGAAAGGCAACCCGGTTCCGCTTCAGCTGAACATCGGCTCTGAAGAGAACTTCAAGGGCGTTGTTGACCTGGTCAAGATGAAGGCCATCAACTGGAACGAAGCTGACCAGGGCGTCACCTTCGACTACGAAGATGTGCCGGCCGAGTTGCTGGAACAGGCGCAAGAGATGCGCATGAATCTGGTTGAAGCCGCTGCAGAAGCGTCTGAAGACCTGATGGAAAAATACCTGGGCGGCGAAGAGCTGACCGAGGAAGAGATCAAAGGTGCTCTGCGTCAGCGCGTGCTGAACAACGAAATCATCCTGGTAACCTGTGGCTCCGCGTTCAAGAACAAGGGCGTACAGGCAATGCTGGATGCCGTGATCGAGTACCTGCCGGCTCCGACTGACGTTGCTGCTATCGACGGCCTGAAAATGGACGGCGAGACCAAAGACGAGCGTCACGCTTCCGATGACGAGCCGTTCTCTGCTCTGGCGTTCAAGATCGCTACCGACCCGTTCGTTGGTAACCTGACCTTCTTCCGTGTCTACTCTGGCGTGATCAACTCCGGTGACACCGTGCTGAACTCCGTCAAGGACAAGCGCGAGCGCTTTGGCCGTATCGTTCAGATGCATGCCAACAAGCGTGAAGAGATCAAAGAAGTACGCGCTGGTGACATCGCTGCAGCCATCGGTCTGAAAGATGTGACCACTGGTGACACCCTGTGTGACCCGAACGCACCGATCATCCTCGAGCGTATGGAATTCCCGGAGCCGGTAATTTCTATCGCGGTTGAGCCGAAAACCAAGGCTGACCAGGAGAAGATGGGTCTGGCACTGGGCCGTCTGGCTCAGGAAGATCCGTCCTTCCGCGTATGGACTGACGAAGAGTCAGGTCAAACCATCATCGCTGGTATGGGTGAGCTGCACCTGGACATCATCGTTGACCGTATGCGTCGCGAGTTCAAGGTTGAAGCCAACGTAGGTAAGCCGCAGGTTGCCTACCGTGAAACCATCCGTACCACCGTTAAAGACATCGAAGGCAAGCATGCCAAGCAGTCTGGTGGTCGCGGTCAGTACGGTCATGTTGTTATCGACATGTACCCGCTGGAAGAAGGCAAAGCCTACGAATTCGTCAACGACATCAAAGGTGGTGTCATTCCTGGTGAATTCATCCCGGGTGTTGATAAAGGTATCCGTGAGCAGCTCAAATCTGGTCCGCTGGCTGGTTACCCGGTTATGGATCTGGGTGTGCGTCTGCACTTCGGTTCTTACCACGATGTCGACTCTTCCGAACTGGCGTTCAAAATCGCTGCTTCCATGGCCTTTAAGGCTGGCTTCATGAAAGCCAACCCGGTTCTGCTCGAGCCGATCATGAAAGTAGAAGTTGAAACTCCGGAAGATTACATGGGCGACGTGATCGGTGACCTGAACCGTCGTCGTGGCCTGATCGAAGGTATGGAAGATGGCCCGTCCGGCAAGATCGTACGTGCTCTGGTGCCGCTGGCCGAAATGTTCGGTTATGCAACTGCACTGCGTTCCGCTACCCAAGGTCGTGCTTCCTACGCCATGGAATTCGCCAAGTATCACGATGCACCGACCAACGTTGCACAAGCCGTGATCGAAGAGCGCAAATCCAAGTAATTTAAGATTCCCCGCCTACGACGGTAGGCGGGTTTAACCTAGAAGGACTACGTCGTGTCTAAAGAAAAATTTGAGCGTAATAAACCGCACGTAAACGTCGGCACCATCGGCCACGTTGACCACGGTAAAACCACCCTGACTGCAGCTATCACCAACGTGCTGGCCAAGCACTTCGGTGGTAAAGCTTTCGCCTTCGACCAGATCGACAAGGCACCGGAAGAGCGTGAGCGTGGTATCACCATCAACACCTCCCACGTAGAATACGACACCGCTACCCGTCACTACGCACACGTAGACTGCCCGGGTCACGCCGACTACGTTAAAAACATGATCACCGGTGCTGCCCAGATGGACGGCGCGATCCTGGTAGTAGCAGCGACTGACGGCCCGATGCCGCAGACTCGTGAGCACATCCTGCTGGGTCGTCAGGTAGGCGTTCCGTACATCATCGTGTTCATGAACAAGTGTGACATGGTAGATGACGAAGAGCTGCTGGAACTGGTCGAGATGGAAGTTCGCGAACTGCTGTCCGAGTACGACTTCCCGGGTGATGACCTGCCGGTAGTCCGTGGTTCTGCACTGAAAGCGCTGGAAGGCGAAGCTCAGTGGGAAGAGAAGATCCTGGAACTGGCTGGCCACCTGGACAGCTACATTCCGGAGCCGGAGCGTGCAATCGACCAGCCGTTCCTGATGCCAATCGAAGACGTATTCTCTATCGCAGGCCGTGGTACTGTAGTAACCGGTCGTGTAGAGCGCGGTATCGTTAAAGTTGGTGAAGAAGTGGAAATCGTTGGTATCAAAGATACCACCAAGACCACCTGTACCGGCGTTGAAATGTTCCGCAAACTGCTGGACGAAGGTCGTGCAGGTGAGAACATCGGTGCACTGCTGCGTGGCGTGAAGCGTGAAGACGTAGAGCGTGGTCAGGTACTGGCCAAGCCGGGCACCATCAAGCCGCACACCAAGTTTGAATCTGAAGTGTACGTACTGTCCAAAGAAGAAGGTGGTCGTCATACCCCGTTCTTCAAAGGCTACCGTCCGCAGTTCTACTTCCGTACTACCGACGTGACCGGTACCATCGAACTGCCGGAAGGCGTAGAGATGGTAATGCCGGGCGACAACATCAAGATGGTTGTTACCCTGATTGCGCCGATCGCGATGGACGACGGCCTGCGTTTCGCTATCCGTGAAGGTGGCCGTACCGTAGGTGCTGGTGTTGTAGCTAAAGTTATCGCTTAATCGATACTTTAAATGCACACATGAAAGGGGTGGCTTCGGCCGCCCCTTTTGTTTTTGGGCTTTATCTGCCCTGTGAGATACTGGGCAAAACCATTGATTGAGGTAGTTTCCGTGAGCAAACCCGCCATTTTTCTGGATCGTGACGGTGTCATCAATGAAGACACTGGCTATGTCAGCCAGGTCGATGACTTCCATTTTCTGCCCGGAGTCATAGACGCCCTGCAGCTCCTCAAAAAGAAAGGCTATCTGCTGGTTGTAGTGACCAACCAGTCAGGGATTGCCCGCGGTTATTTCACCGAAGATGATTTCATGAACCTGACCGAGTGGATGGATTGGTCGCTGGCTGATCGGGATGTGGATCTCGATGGCATCTACTTCTGTCCCCATCATCCGGATCACGGTACCTCCTGTGACTGCCGCAAGCCTGAACCGGGAATGTTGCTGCTCGCTAGGCAGGAACTGAACATCGATATGAGCCGCTCCTATATGGTGGGTGACAAGCCTTCCGATTTGAAAGCAGCCATCAATGCCGGGGTTGGTCACAAAATCATGGTCAGAACCGGTAAGCCGGTCACCGAAGTGGGTAACGCTCTGGCCGATACCATCTATGACAATCTGTATGATTTTGCTATCGCGGTGCCTGCAGTAAGCTGATTTCGCCGGTTTAATATGCTGATTGGTGGCTTTGTGAGCTAACGAACAGCAAAAGTCATCTTTTTACAATTATCTGCTTGCCAGAAAATTCCAGCTCCCTATAATGCGCCTCCATCGACAGGGCAAGCGGCAACGCAGAAAGCCAAGTCGGCAACCTCGAAAAGCCTTTGA